>JAIRZR010000504.1 GCA_031267155.1 Prevotellaceae bacterium
TTGCGAACCGGCTGGAAATTACGAACTGCGAATTGCGAACCGTAAGATTCGTAATTCGCTTTCTTCTTCGTAATTTTTACTTTTGACTGTCTTATGCTCTTTTCCACTGTTCTCTCAAAAGTTTAACAGCTGCGGGAACCGTTTCTTCCCTTTTGCCTTTGGTACCACATTCGAATGAAACATAACCCTGATAGCCAATTTCCTTCAGTCCCTTAAATCCGTCGATATAATTATCCGCTTCGCCGTCTTCGCCCGGCATGGATCTGCGTTTGCGGCTTGCCATGTGCACGTATCCCAGATATTTGCCGGCGGAAATAAAGGCTCCCCTGTCCGAGGTTTCCTCGCGCGTCATGTGCCAGAAATCGCCCAGGCAGGTTAAGCCCGGGGAGTCCACTTCCCTGCACATTGCGGCGGCGTCGGCAAGCAGGCGCAAAAACCATGCTTCGCCGCGGTTCAGCGGCTCGAGTATCACGGCAGTATTGCGCTGACGGGCATATTCTGCCAGTTCCCTGAGCTGTTCAAGCAGTATTTCGCGCGCCCCGGGCATTTGCAGGGACGGTTGCTGACCGTTAAAGCCCGGCACAAGTATCATCCCGACGGAACCCAGTTCGCTTCCAGCCGCCAGGATTTCCTTAGTCGATTCCATGCACTGCCTGCGCTTTTCGGGATCTTCGGCAATCAGCCATCCCGAAAAACCGGCACAGATGGCGCTTACCTTAATGTTGCGACCGTTCAGCGCCTGTTTTATTTCGCTTACACGGTTTGCCAGGCCTCCTCCTCCGGGTTCAAAGCCAACGATACCCAGCTTCTCCATATAGTCGAACTTTTCGTTCAGAGATTTTCCGGGAGCGATGCCTTCCTGAAACGAAAGATTCAGAGACGCTCTGCCCTTCTGCGGGGCAGCCGGCAGCGTTAAGGGCAGCGAAACGCCGACAGACGCCAGCGTTCCGGCTGCTATAACTTTTTTGATAAAATTGCGACGATTATCCATAAATAATTTATTTACTGTCTTTACCTTTTCCCGGAACAGGAACCACGTATTTGCTCATATCCTGCTTTTCCAGCTTCGGATCCTGTGGAAGCAAATCCATATTCATCTTCTTCAGATCTTCCCATGTAACACGTTTTCCCGTATATGCCGATTCCCGTCCAAGCACCGCGAGCAGCGAGGAATTTGCCGTAGCTTCGGTCTCGTTGAAAGGCTTGTTTTCCCTGATTGCAGTAATCAGATCAACAAATTCGAGGATATAAGGCTGGTTTTGCTTGAACTCCTGCTTTGCCTTTTCTCCGTCCCATTTCCATATTTCCTCGCCGGAAAGGTTTCTGATTGTTCCGTCGGCGCCGTTCCAGTAGCCGTGCGTTCCGTGTACAAATTCGGATACGTTGTTCTTGCAGCCGTCTATCTGGCGGCACATGCTGTGCAGATGCACTCCGTTTTCATATTCATAATCGACGCTGAACATGTCATACTGATCGCCCGTTACGCGGCGGTGACGTGCTCCAAAGCCTGTTGCGGCAACGGGAGTCAGTCCCGAGAACCAGTTGAAAATGTCGATATTGTGCACATGCTGTTCAACGATATGGTCGCCCGAGAGCCATGTCCAGTTTACCCAGTCGCGAATCATCCATTCCATATCGCTCCATTCCTTCTGACGGTCGCGATACCAGAGCTGTCCCTGATTCCAGTAAACATTTCCTCCGGTGATTTCGCCGATAATGCCGTCCGCAATCAGCTTGAACGATTCAACGTAGAAACGCTGATGACGGCGCTGCGTACCCGTGCAGACACACAGCTTTTTCGTGTCGGCTATCTTGGAAATGGCAAGCAGTTTCAGCGCTCCGGCAACGTCCACGCATATCGGTTTTTCCATGAAAATGTGCTTTCCCGCCTGAACTGCAGCTTCGAAATGCAGGGGGCGGAAAACCGGAGGAGTAACCAGCAAAACCAGGTCAACCATATCGATAACTTTCTTGTAGGCGTCAAATCCTACGAAACAGTTCGCTTCGGGAACATCCTGTCCTGCCTCTTTCTTTATTCTTTCCCTTGCGCCGTCGATCTTGTCCTTAAATACGTCGCCCAAAGCAACGGCTTTCAGTCCGTTGGCTGCATTCTTGAGCATGCCGATAAAATCGCCTGTTCCCTGTCCGCCACAGCCTACAAGACCTACTTTGAGTTCTCTTCCATCAATGGCCTTATCCGTCAACACGGGAATGCGCCACGATTTCAACCTTTCAATCGGAGCCGGCTTTTGCGGCTTTACCTCGCCGCTTTCCTTACATGATGACAGTACCGAACTTCCGGTAACCAGGGCGCCTGCTCCTGCAACTGTTGCAGTCGACAAAAACTGTCTTCTGCTTAATGATATTTTACGTTTCATTGCTAAAAAAATTATAAAAATTTATTAAATATTTAATTGTTTATTTATTTACAATAATTTGTTTACAAATCCATTCGCCTGTTTCCGATGTTTTGAACGCCCTGCCGCCGGCGGCAATATCTTCGGTTACTATTCCGGCATTCAGCGATTCGTTTACGGTTTTCCGGATATGTTCGGCTTCCTCTTTCAAACCGAAGGCATATTCGAACATGAGCGCAGCCGAAAGAATTGTAGCCAGAGGATTGGCGATATCCCTGCCCGCAGCCTGAGGATACGAACCGTGAATCGGCTCAAAAACAGAGGTGTGAATACCGATCGAAGCAGAAGGCAGCATTCCCAGCGAGCCGGTTATCACGGACGCCTCGTCGGTGAGTATGTCTCCGAACATGTTTTCGGTAACTATCACGTCGAAACGTTTGGGACACTGAATGATTTGCATAGCGGCATTGTCCACGAACATGTATTCGGTTTTCACTTCCGGATATTCTTTCTCAAGTTCCTGGGAGACCTGTCTCCACAGGCGCGAGGTGGAAAGCACGTTGGCTTTGTCGACTATCGTAAGCTGCCTTTTCCGTTCCCCTGCATACCTGTATGCCAGACGTATAATCCGCTCTATCTCTTCCTTCGTATATACGCATGTGTCGTAAGCGGTATTTCCGTCTTCGGATCTGCCCTGCGGACGCCCGAAATATATTCCTCCCGTCAATTCCCTGATACAGACAAAATCGGCGTCTTCGACCAGATCGCGGCGCAGTGGCGAACGGTGAAGCAGCTGCGGAAATGTGGCGACGGGACGTATGTTGGCATACAGTCCCAGCTTTTTCCGCATGGCAAGAAGTCCCTGTTCGGGTCTTACTTTTGCCTGGGGATCATTGTCGTAGCGCGGCGAACCTATTGCGCCGAAAAGCACGGCATCGGAATTCATGCACAGTTCGTGCGTCGAATCCGGATACGGGTTTCCGCATGCGTCTATGGCGGCAACGCCAACCAGAGCATGCTCATAATTCAAATCATGATTGTATACAGAACATATTGTTTTTACAACATTTAACGCCTGTGATACTATTTCGGGACCTATTCCGTCACCCGAAAGAACTGCAATATTAATTTTCATGTAACTTTATACCAGTTATACTAAAATTCAAGGTCTCAAAATTAGATAAAATTATTTATATGGAGATAAAAAAATATATTTTTTTTATCCTGCGCTTATAAATAACTGATAATTAATGTTTATAAAAGAACGCGATAAATGCCGAAAATGTGCAAATCACGCAAATGCAGAATGTGATAAATGCAATAAATGCGGTAAAATTTTATTAAAAAATGTTTAATGAAACAAACCGGATTAAGGAACTGTCGAGAAATAAACTGACTGTTATATTTTCCTGCAAGACGCTCCTTCTCTGCTGATCAAACTGCAAAGTATTGTCATCATCCTGTCGATACCGGATTTATATTTCCCCGTCGGGAAAATGGGAAGCAATCAGCGTTTTGAACACGCGCGTATCGGCTGACTTCGTGGCAATGGATGCTTCCCTGCCGCTGAAGATGCGCGACAGTATTGCAAAGGCAAGCGGAGA
>JAIRZR010000024.1 GCA_031267155.1 Prevotellaceae bacterium
ACCGCGTAGGGTGAAGGAGTCTCACCGCGCAGGAAAAATAATTTATAAATTAACTTCGTACGGCTTGGTTTTGAGCATTGCCCGTCAGGGCATTTATATCAATAGACAACCGGCAAGTCCGTTTTATTGCCCGTAGGGCATTCATTTCTTATTATGAATCCCCTGACGGGGAATAACAAATGAGCGGCACATGTTTTTCTATTGATAGGGTTCCCTTGACGGGGAATGCACAAAACCATCCCGCGCGCAGTATAAAAAAGGATATGAAGACAATTAAAAAAGGAGGTATAGGCACATAAAAATTACAGAAAACAACATGCAGGCGAGTAGGCCTGCCGTCTTAAATTAAGAATTAAAAATTAAGAGTTTAGAGAACATTAAAAATTAAAAACAGATTCAAGATGAATAAAACAATGAAAAAATTGGACGCATTGCTGGTCGCTGTGGCGATGGCAGTGTACGTATGCTCCTTTGGATTCGTCTCCTGCGGGGATGATGACGGAGAGGGGGGAAAGGTCGCGTATGACCCTTCGAAGCCGGTGGTACTTACCTCGTTTCATCCCGATTCGGGAGGTATTGCCTCGAAAATTATTTTTGACGGAGAGAATTTCGGTACGGATCCGAGTATGATCAAAGTGTATTTCAACCAGAAGCAGGCGCCCGTTATAGGTTCCAGCGGCAAGCGAATGTATGCCGTTGTACCGCGGCTTCCGGGCGATACCTGTACCATATCGGTGGTCGTGGGCAACGATTCTGCCGTTTACGACCATAAGTTCAGGTACAAGGTAACAGTTTCGGTTTCGACCATTGCGGGAAACGGTACGGGAACTTTTTCCACCGACGGGACATTGGAAGGAACGACATTAAAGCCAAGGTTTCTGTGTGTGGACAAGGATGATAACCTTTTTGTGACTTTAAATGAAGGTTCCGCATTTGGAATGTTGAAAATTAATGAAGTGGAAAATTCCGTAGTTTCCCTGGCGCTGGGCAATTCGGGCAATGTCATGAATCCGCAGCCTCCCTGTGCGGATAAAGTTACCGGAACGATTACCTCCGCCAACGACAATGCAGCAGGTGTTTATTATACATTTGACCCCAAGGAAGGCTGGGGAATGAGAATACGCAGCTGGACATGGAAAGACCCGACCGACCTGCCCGTCAATACATGGAAAAAAGCTATGGCTTACTGCCAGCTTGACAGCTGTATTTATGTTCAGCACCGTAACGGTCATCTGGTGAAGATAAACCCGAAAACCAGAGTGGGGGAAGTGATATACAAAATTGGCGAAGGAGACAGCTACGGACTGGCATTTCATCCCCATCAGCCGAATATGCTGTATTTTTCGTATACCTCGGGTTCCGGGGTAAATTCCCATGCCATCTGTTGTATGGATATCAATGATCCCGAGGGAACTTTCAGGAGGCTGAACAGCAGCTCCAGTCCGGGGCACAGGGATGGGGATATTGCCACAGCGCAGTTCAACAACCCATATCAAATCTATTTCGACGAAGAAGCCTATCTTTATATAGCGGACATGAATAATCACTGCATCAGGCGTCTCAGTCCGGACAATATAGTGGAAACCGTACTGGGAATACCCGGTCAGTCGGGAAGTATCGACGGGGGAAAGGATGAAGCGCTGTTTAACCAGCCTACCGGACTCGGCATCGCTTCCGACGGCTCCATATATGTTGCCGAATGGGCGGGAAACCGTATTCGCAAACTGTCTATAGAATAAATAAACATATTAAAAATGAAGCTAAAAATATTATTATTGTCAGTATTTCTGCTGTCGAGCATTACGCTTCCGGCGCAGCAGAAGACAACATTCGTCATTGAAGGAACAGTATATGACGAATTGGGCGATCCGTTTCCGGATGTGGTGGTATATCTGAAAGACAAGCTCAATATAGGCACGACTTCCGACAGGGACGGCAAGTTCAGCATCAAAGCCGACAAAGGCAATATCATCGTATTTCATTATATAGGATACGAAAAGATAGAATATTATGTTTCCGGCGACAAAAAAGACCTGGAAATACACTTCACCGAAATGGCGGAGGAACTGGATGAAGTGGTTGTAACGGCATTGGGCAAGCAGCGGAAAATATCATCCGTAGCTGCCGTTACTACCCTGGATGCAAAGGAACTCCAGATTCCGACCACTTCGGTCGCCAATCTTCTCGGCGGTAAGGTTGCGGGAGTGATTTCCATGCAGACCAGCGGAGAACCCGGTCAGAACATTTCCGAGTTCTGGGTGCGCGGCATCGGCACCTTCGGCGCCAATGCGGGAGCGTTGGTGCTGATTGACGGATTGGAAGGCGATATCAACACCATTGACCCCGCCGATATTGAGAGCTTTTCCGTACTGAAGGATGCCTCGGCTACAGCAGTCTATGGCGTTCGCGGCGCAAACGGAGTGGTGCTGATCACCACCAAACGCGGCGAGGAAGGCAAACTGAGCATTACCGCACGGACAAATTTCTCGCTCTCGCACCTGAAGCGGGTACCGGAGTATCTCCGCGCTTACGACTATGCCTCATTAGTGAACGAGGCGCTGGAAGTGCGCGGAGAGATGCCGATGTACAGGGACATAGAAATGGATATCATCAGAGACGGACTCGATCTCGACATGTATCCCGACGTCAGTTGGCAGGACGAAATCCTGAACAGAAACTCGTTCAAGCAGAGCTACTATGTCAGTGCCCGCGGCGGCGGAAGCGTAGCTCGATATTTCCTCAGTCTGGGCGTGTCCGACGAGGGCGCCGCCTACAAACAGGACAAAAACAGCGTGTATTCGTCGAACGTGGGCTACAATACCTATTCTTTCCGTACCAATCTGGACATCGATCTTACGAAATCCACTACAGTACATTTTGGTTCCGACGCCTTTCTGTCCATACGCGATCAGCCCGGAATATCAAACACCGACTTTATCTGGGCAGCGCAGTCGCAGATAAATCCCCTGATGTTTCCCACGGTTTATTCCAACGGCATGCTGCCTGCCGGAGGAGCGGACGCCATGACATCTCCCTACGTGCTGATAAACCATACCGGACAGTCGTCCAACCAGCAGTACAGGGGAAAGCTTACCATGTCGCTCAGTCAGGATATGTCCTTCCTGCTGGAGGGCCTGAACCTGAAGGTGCAGGGAGCCTACGACATAAACAGTTGGTTCGACGAAACGCGGTTTATAATACCGGCGCTTTATCAGGCGGAGAGGCGGAATGCGCTTGGCAATTTGGTGATGCGCGAAATGGTTCCTGCAAGCAAGGCGCTCTATACGCAGACCACCCGCCAGTACCGCAAATACCATCTGGAAGGCACTTTGAGCTACGGCAAGCTGTTTGGTACGGACCACCGGGTATCCGGACTGGTTTACTACTATCTCAGCGATCAGAAGGATACAAAGGACGCCACTACAAGCATGAGTGCCATCCCCGTCAGGTACCAGGGGGTGTCGAGCAGGCTTACCTACAGTTTCAGGGATACCTACATGATGGACGTCAACTTCGGATACACCGGTTCGGAAAATTTCCAGCCCGGTAAACAGTACGGCTTCTTCCCGTCGATTGCGCTCGGATGGGTTCCTTCGGGCTATCAGTTTGTAAAGGACAGGCTGCCATGGCTGAGTTTTTTCAAAATCCGTGGTTCCTACGGTTCGGTTGGAAACGACCGGCTTGCCGGCAACAGGCGTTTCCCGTATCTGACGATGGTAAACACGGTGTACACTCCCGTGGGAGGAGTATCAAATCCGGTTGAAACCGTCAATGAGACGTTTATAGGCGCCGACAATCTTGCATGGGAAAAGGCCATAAAAAGCGATCTCGGCATCGAGGGGCGCCTGTGGGGTGAAAAGGTTTCGTTTGTAGTGGACTTTTTTCAGGATCAGCGCGACGGAATCTTTCAGCCGCGCGTGCAGGTACCCGATTTTGTGGGCCTGATCAACATGCCCTACGGAAATGTCGGAAAAATGAAAAGCTACGGATCTGACGGGAACATCAGTTATATGCAGGAATTCGGCATGGACATGCATTTTACCCTAAGAGGAAATTACACTTATTCGAAAAATCTGGTGCAGAACTGGGAACAGGTCTATGAAGCGTATCCCTATCTGGAACGCACGGGACTGCCGAACGGCATCCACCGCGGACTTCATTCGCTCGGACTTTTCAAAAGCGAGGAGGAAATACAGTACAGCCCCGTGCAGGCATGGGGAGCGGTGCAGCCCGGGGACATCAAATACAAGGATATGAACGGAGACGGAAAGATCGACAATGACGACATGGTACCTCTCTCATACAGTACCTATCCGCTTCTGATGTACGGATTTGGCGGAGAGTTCCGCTACAAAAAGTTCACTGTGGGCGTAATGTTCAAGGGACGCGGCAGGACGGACTATTACCGTGCAGGACAGACGGTGAAGCATAACAACATGGAATACATCAACGGTATGGGCTATGTTCCGTTTTACAACGGCCGCTGGGGAAATGTGCTGACGCTGGCAAACGATCCCGCCAACCGCTGGATTCCCATGGACTACGCGCTGGCTCACGGCATGGACCCTGCACTGGCTGAAAACCCCAATGCACTTTTTCCCAAACTCGAATACGGAAAGAACGAGAATAATTCCCAGCTGTCCGATTTCTGGAAGGGAGATGCACGCTATCTGAGGCTGCAGGAAGTAACGCTCAATTACAAACTGAGCAATCAGACGCTGAAGAACATCGGTATATCTTCCATGGACTTGCAACTGGTAGGCACAAACCTGCATGTTTGGGACAAAGTTAAAACATTTGATCCCGAGCAGGCACAGTTCAA
>JAIRZR010000135.1 GCA_031267155.1 Prevotellaceae bacterium
TTACATTGCTTTATTACTGTTACGATATACCCAGTATCCGAAACATGCGATAACAATGAAACAGATCAGCGGCAGGACAAACGAGATACGTACTGACGCAAGTCCTTCGAACCAATTGGCTTTGTCTATAAGCAAACCCTGTAGCGGAGGCATTACACATCCGCCGCCAATAGCGAGTATCAGTCCCGCCGAAGCCAGTTTTGCTTCGTCGCCCATACCTTTCAGTGCAATACCGTATATAGTAGGGAACATCAGCGACATACATGCCGAAATCGCAACAATACAGTACAGTCCCCAATAAGCGCCTGCATACTGTCCTTCAACAAATGGCGCATTGGGAAGAAATATCGCTCCCAGAGTAAATAATCCTCCGGCAATGGCAAGCGTTGCCAGCAGTACACTCGATTTGAGATATTTCAGCAGAAATGTACAGATGAAACGGCTTGTCACAAAAATACCCATCGCAAGCATGTTATACCCCTGAGCGGTAGCTTTTGGCATGTCAAGTTCTTTTTCTGCATACTGGATGATAAATGTCCAGACCATGATTTGTACGCCCACATAAAAAGCCTGTGCAACGACCGACCAAACATAACGTTTGTTTTTCAGCAGATTCTTAACCGTCTGCCCAACAGTATAGACTCCCGAATCGGCAGCAAGTATTTTAGGCAGTCTTACTGCAAAAAATACAATGAAAAAGCACAGTACCACCCCTCCAAGCAGGAGATATGGCAAACTGACTATATCAAGATCGGATTGCTGTATCAGCTCCAGCCTCGCAGGGTCAGCATCCAGCATTTTAAGCCGCTCTCCCTCGGTCGCCTTGTCCAGGTTTTTAAGGATAAATTCCTTGGCTATCAGCATTCCCGTCAGTGAACCGATGGGATTGAACGCCTGAGCAAAATTGAGACGTCGCGTAGCGCTGTCTTCGGGACCCAGCGCCAGAATATACGGGTTGGATGTTGTTTCGAGAAATGCCAGACCGCATGTCATCACAAAATATGCTATAAGGAATGCCCAGAAAGCCATTGCAATACCTGCAGGAATAAACAGGAAGCATCCTATGGAATATAATCCAAGTCCGACGAGTATGCCCTTTTTATAATTAAATTTCCTGATAAACAGCGCGGCAGGAATCGCCATAAAACAGTAGCCGCCGTAAAAGGCAAACTGTACCAGCGAACTTTCGAAATTGGTAATCAGCAGAATGTTCTTGAATGCCGCTACCATTGGATTCGTTATGTCGTTGGCAAAGCCCCAGAGCGCAAAAAGAGAAGTAATCATGATAAAGGCAAAGAGGTAGTTCTTTCCGTTAAGTCTGAACATCGAACCGCTGCCTTTCAAATCGTTTGTACTCATATTCGATATATGTAATTTTATTCAAGAATCAGTTCAATTACCGGAATTTCGACGTTCGGACGTTCCGATGGGAGCGACAGTCTGGCATTGTCTTTACGGTATCTGATTTCGGAAGCGTCATTCAGCAGCTGGGCGTATTTGATCTTGCCTTCGTATCCCGGCAGGGACAGCGACTGGAAGGTCGGCCATTCGAGCAGATGCAGATACAGGCGCTTTGCTTTCGGATTGTAAGTCAGGAGACAGTTGGCAGGCGCTTTGAACTCCTCGGGCGCCTGCGTGCAGCCGTAGATGGATCTGCTGTGCAGTTTCATCCATTTGGCGATTCCATCCAGACGGTCGTTTGCCCTGTCGTCGAAAGTGCCTCTGGCAGTAGGACCTACGTTCAGCAGCAGATTCCCTCCCTTGCTGACGGTTTCAATAAGCATCAGAACCAGTTGATGTACACTCTTCCACGAATGTTCGTCGCGGTAGTATCCCCACGAGCCGGAAAAAGTCTGGCATGTTTCCCAGGGAACACGTACTCCGTTTTCGGAAGGCCATTCCTTTGGCATGCTCTGTTCGGGAGTAACATAATCCCAGCCCCATTCCGTATTTTTCAAATCTGCACGGTCGTCTATAATTATCTGTGGCTGAAGCGAGCGTATCAGCTTGATCAGTCCTTCGGAATCCCAGTCATCATGTCCCTTGCCGTTTTCGCCGGGGTATGAAAAATCAAGGAAAAGTTCATCTATCTGTCCGTAATTGCTTAATATTTCGGTCAGCTGATCCTTCATATATTTGCGGTAAATGCTCATGTCCCTTTTCTCGTTTGCCTTTGCAATCTCTTCATCCTTAGGCCTGTTGGGATGTATTCGGTCGTATGTGAAATGGGGATGATGCCAGTCTATCAGCGAATAATAGAATCCGATTCTTATTCCTTCGGCTCTGAAGGCGTCAACCAGAAGCCTGACCAGATCCTTTCCGCAGGGTGTATTTGTCGCCTTGTAATCAGTGTGTTTGGAATCGAAAAGGCAAAATCCGTCATGATGCTTGGTTGTCAGCACGACATATTTCATGCCCGCATCCTTTGCCTTTTTTGCCCATTCCTTTGGATTGTACAGATCGGGGTTGAAGTTATCAAAATACTTTTGATAGTTCTCATCCGAAATTCTTTCATTATGCTTAATCCACTCATGGCGTGCGGGCAGAGCATAAATTCCCCAGTGGATGAACATTCCGAAACGGTCGTTAGTCCACCATTCAAATCTCTTCTCCTTTTGTTCTTTGGTTTCCTTAGCCCAGGACGGCGTATTCGCAGACTGGCCAAAAACATTGCCGAAACAGGCAATCATCAGTAAAAATAAAAATATCTTTTTCATTGTTTTAATATTTTTTTAAAAATTAATAATCAAGTACTTCGTTCAGAGATTCGGGCAAATAGAACGTATCTGTCCTGTCTACATACACTACAACGGAATTTAATCTGATTTCCCTGTCGTTCAGCAAAACGGTATTTGTGTACGGATTTACTGTCAGTTTGTTTTTCCTGCCGGCATTTTCCACTTCCAGCACGGGGAGATCATTGTTTTTAGTGATTTTCCAGCGACGCGTTTTGAATACGTCGCTGTGTTTTGCAAAATATTTGGCAGTGTGTTCGCTGAGGTTGCCGATTTGCAGTATATCAGTCATATATTTATTCAGTTCGATATTTGTTATGAACCCTGCGGGCCTGAAACTGCTTTCCGGCGCATATACTGCCAGAAAAACTTCCTCTCCGGTATGTCCTCCGGTAGTAAATCCGAAGCATGTGTGACTGTTAAGCGTTTCCGTAATAATCTTTTTGAGACTTGTGCCTTTCATCCGTTCCTCGGCGGTCAATGAACTTTTTTTATAGTCTTTGGACGAGAGTATTTTTTTCAGCACATCGTCGGACAAGTCAATGTTCGTGTATTTCCTGAATACGTCCTTTATTTCGTCTTTATCAGTGTTTTTCAGTATTTCAACTATCGTTTCCGCTGTGGCTTTGAACTGCGAAACGTTTTTGAACAGTTCGTCTTTCGTAAGGGTAGAATAATTTGGACAATTATTTGAACCGATGCTGATTCCGCTGTTTCCATGGTCGGGAACGGCTATAACGACCGTTTCCCCGTTTTTCTTCGCAAAATCAACAGCCACGCCGAAGGCTTCGTCGAAAGCAAGCAGGTCGGTAATCATTCCTGCGGGATCGTTTGCATGCGCCGCCCAGTCGATTTTACTGCCTTCGACCATCAGGAAGAATCCGTTTTCGTTTTTCGACAGTGTTTCAATCGCTTTGGCTGTCATCTCGGACAGGGAAGGGTAGAGATTCCCGTCGCGGTCAAGCTCGTACGGCATGTCGTCGTCACAGAATAAGCTCCACATTTTGTTGCCCTTATACGAACGGAATCCGTTGAGGTCGTTCATATAAACTCCGTATCCTTCTTTTATAAGGTAATTTTTACATTCGCCGTTCAAATGTTTTGTGCCGCCTCCAATCAGGACGTCGATGTTGTTGTGAACCATCTGCGGCGCAATCCATGCATATTTGCCGCGATTGTAGCTGTGCGAAGCGCAGTCTGCCGGCGTGGCATGTGGAAATTCGCAGGTAAACACCAGTCCCGCTGCCATTCTGTTGAATATTTTCGCCGCTTCCAGGACAGTCATCATTGGCTGATACGCCATAGTGGAATCCAGCGGAACAATATCATTCTCAGGATCTGCCGGCGGATAGGTCGATACATAACCGGCACGGCTTGGAACTCCCGTCATGAAACACGAAGTCGTCGGCGCCGAATCTCCAATGGGCGCATTCGACGAATATGTCAGTACCGAACCGCATATATAAGGATCAAGATGAAGGTTCGGTTTGCCCGGATTCAGATACCTCTGATACCAGCGCGCAGATGATACCGTCGCCCACGAAGCCCCGTCGGGAATCATCAGTATCACGTTCTTAACTCTCTTTGCCTGACCATATCCGCTGAATACAAATGTGAGCATCAGCAGCACAAATATTATATTTTTTTTCACTACTATAATTTTAAATAGTCCGCACAAAATTAGTCTTTTTTGTAATACTACAAAAACTAATTTAACGCCTGCCGCTTACTTTTGTCCCTAAAATGGATTTTATATCCTGATTTTGACGGCCTTCCGATACTCCCGAAAAAAATATTTGCAGTAATAAAACAAATAACTACCTTTGCGCCCGCAAAAAGCCCGGATGGCGGAATTGGTAGACGCGCTGGTCTCAAACACCAGTGGATTCAACTCCATGTCGGTTCGATCCCGACTCCGGGTACAGTGTAAAACAGGCTGGAACGCCGGCGGTCTTTATAGAAGATTGTTGGCGTTCTTACTTTTCCGGACTTGCACAACATTCGTACAACTCGTATCTGGAATGAGGTACTTTAAGGGAGAAATTAAAAACTTAAAATTTCGACATAAAGATAAACGGTTTTCAATAAACAAAACGGGATGTTTTTTAATCAAAAACAGTATTAAAAATATCATTTGAGCATATTTATTCCAGATATTTATAAATAAAGCAGTATCTTTGAACTTTATTAGATTATTTTATTATGGATTATCGTTTTTTTTAACAGACAGAAAGACAGGGGAAACTCCGTAAGGAGTTTAAGATGGATAACCCCGAACAAGCCGCAGGCGCAGTTCGGGGTAAAGCTCCTCTCCGTCACAACTCCGTAAGGAGTTGAACTACTTCGTAGTTCTGGAGTGC
>JAIRZR010000312.1 GCA_031267155.1 Prevotellaceae bacterium
AAAAGCAATTGAATGGGATTTTCGAAGCGAAGGGGTAAAAGAGATAAACTGGACACGTCCTATTATAGTTGGGAATGTGGTTTACTATGCAAGTGGAAATGGAGTAATTTATGCTCTCGACTTAATGACAGGTAATAAGCTTTGGAAATATAAATTGGTAAATGGAATTAGTACTCCATACTATTACAATAAAGCATTATACATTGCAGGTGGAAAAACGGTATATAAAATTGAATAAATTGAGCTTGTCCCGAATATATGCAATTTTCGGGACAATAAAATGTGAATTCGATGATTGATACAGTTGGAAATAAAATATTTACGAAAATAAAAAAAGCCAGGAGAGGTACGCTTTTTTGTCACAAATTATTGATTAATTTGTGACAGAAATTGATAAAGTTATTCAATGAAAAGTACTGAAAAGCAGATAAAAAGAAAAATTACAAACAGCAAGTGTGGAAAATTGTTTTTCCCGGATGATTTTGCTGTTTTTGGCAGTTCGGAAGCAATACGGCAAGCATTAGTGCGCCTGCAGAAATCGGGCTTGCTGATGCGAGTCGCACGAAGTATTTATTACTACCCTAAGGAATTGTCATGAAATAATTTGACTGTTAAAAAATATCATTACTTTTGCGGCATGAACGCAGAAAGAAAAGTGATAATAGAAAAGATGGCAAGTCTACTTCCCTTTTTCTAATCTGCAAAATTATTTGTATAATTTATTTTCGGATAATTCCTTAATTCAAGTCCATACGGACTTGTGTCGTAGATATACTCACCCCGGGCTGCACTTTGTTTGCACGGGGGTTATCGACATCAGACGCCTACGTAAAAATACGCGAAATGTCTCCACATTTTTATCTCACAATTTTAGTCCGCGCACAGTATAATATTCAAATCACGAATACTGCCGGAGTAGTTACAAAATAATTTATTGTTCCTGATAAGCATTTGTTTTAAAACGCGTTTTCTTGCCGAGTTGCAGTATCTTACAGATTTTTTGAGTTTTTTAAATAATTATCGCGTATATTTGCAAAATTATATTTGGTTATAAATTTAAATTATATGAATTTTATTAATTCTGTTTTAAAGAAAGTTTTTGGTACGAAATCTGAGAAAGATTTAAAGTTAATAATGCCGAGAGTAGCGAAAATCAATGAAATATACCCGGGAATTTCGAGTTTAAGCAATGATGAACTTCGAGCGGCTTCACTGGCTCTGCGGAAAAAAGTTCAGGACTATTATGCCGAAGAAGAGCAGCAAATTGCCGAACTCAGAAAGCAAATGGAAGATCCGGAACTCGACGTCAAGGAAAAAGAAAATATCTATACCGAAGTGGACAGCCTTATCGAAGAAGTTGACCACAAGGTTGAAGAAATCCTGCAGGAAGTTCTTCCCGAGGCATTTGCGATAGTGAAAAGTACGGCGCAGCGGTTCAAGGAAAACGAACAGATTGTTGTTACGGCGACTGATTTCGACAGGGAACTTGCCGCCAAAAAATCGAGCGTCATTATTGAAGGCGACAAAGCTGTCTGGGCAAACAAATGGATGGCAGGAGGAAATCTGATCACCTGGGACATGGTGCACTACGATGTACAGTTAGCCGGCGGGATTGTGTTGAACTCGCCAAAGCTGCAATATGAAAATACTGCCGACGGAAAAAGAAAATTAGTCGGCGCCATTGCCGAAATGAGTACCGGAGAAGGAAAAACCCTCGTCGCGACCCTTCCCGTTTTCCTCAATGCCCTGGCAGGAAAGGGTGTACACATAGTTACGGTCAACACCTATCTTTCACAGCGCGACTCCGAATGGATGGGCCCGATATACGAATTTCACGGACTGTCGGTTGACTGCATCGACAAGCACGAGCCGCATTCCGCTGCAAGGCGTAAAGCATACGCCGCCGACATCACTTTCGGGACAAACAATGAATTTGGATTTGACTATCTCCGTGACAATATGGTCTTTTCGCCGGATGAACTTGTGCAGCGCAAACATCATTACGCAATAGTGGACGAGGTCGATTCGGTACTGATCGACGACGCGCGTACCCCGCTTATCATTGCCGGTCCCGTGCCGCGGGGCGACGACCAGATGTTCAACGAATACAAGCCTTATGTGGATAAACTGTATTCGGTTCAGCGAAATCTGGTTACGCAGTTGCTGTCGGAATCGCGGAAACTCGTTGCAGAAAGCAAACAGGACGCCGGCGGTCTGCTTCTGTACCGTGCACACAAGGGTTTGCCGAAATATAAGCCCATCATCAAATTCCTGAGCGAACAGGGAGTCAAGTCGCTGATGCAGAAAATCGAAAACGTTTACATGCAGGACAACAGCCGTAACATGTTCAAGGTTACCGACGACCTGTTTTTCGTGATAGACGAAAAGCAGAATTCCGTCGAACTTACGGATAAGGGCGTTGAATATATTTCGAATATGGTTAGCGATTCTTCGTTTTTCGTTATGCCGGACGTGGGCAGCGAAATTGCGAAGGTCGAAAAAAGCGACATGCCTGCCAGTGAGAAGGAGGCGGCAAAAGACGCGATACTGAGCGATTATTCCGTGAAATCGGAACGCCTGCACACTATCCACCAGCTGCTTAAAGCCTATACGATGTTCGAGAGGGAAATCGAATATGTGGTGATAGACAACAAGGTGAAAATTGTTGATGAGCAGACAGGCCGTATCCTGGAAGGGCGCAGATATTCCGACGGTTTGCATCAGGCAATTGAAGCCAAGGAAAATGTCAAGATAGAAGCTGCCACGCAGACTTTTGCAACGATAACCCTGCAGAACTATTTCCGTATGTATCACAAGCTTGCAGGTATGACCGGTACCGCCGAAACCGAAGCGGGCGAGTTGTGGAAAATCTATTATCTCGACGTCATCGTTATTCCGACGAACAAGCCCGTTATACGTAAGGACTATGCCGATTTGATTTACAAGACAAAAAGGGAAAAATACAAGGCTGTTGTAGCCGAAATAGAAAAACTCAGCAAGACGGACAGGCGTCCCGTGCTGGTCGGTACGACTTCGGTCGAAATTTCGGAACTGCTGAGCAAAATGCTCAAGATGAAAAATATCAGGCACAATGTCCTGAATGCAAAGCAGCATCAGCGGGAGGCGGAAGTTGTAGCCGAAGCGGGACAGGCGGGAACCGTAACCATCGCAACCAACATGGCGGGACGCGGAACCGACATCAAACTCGGCGAAGGCGTCAAGGAGGCTGGAGGACTTGCGATTATCGGTACCGAACGCCACGAATCGCGCCGCGTCGACAGGCAGCTCAGAGGACGTTCGGGACGCCAGGGCGATCCGGGAACATCGCAGTTCTATGTCTCTCTGGAAGATAATCTTATGCGGCTGTTCGGCTCCGAACGCATAGCGAGAATGATGGACACTCTTGGAATCAAGGAAGATGACGTCATTCAATCGTCCCTTATTTCGCGCCAGATAGAAAAGGCGCAGCGCAAGGTCGAGGAAAACAATTTCGGTATCCGTAAACGCCTTCTCGAATATGACGATGTGATGAACTCGCAGCGTAAAGTGATATACTCGCGCCGTAATCACGCTTTGCACGGCGAAAGGGTTGACGTCGATCTCCTTAACATGATATCCGACTATTGCGAATCGCTGGTTGAACAGGCTTCGGATCTCGATTACGGATCGTTCTACAAGGAAGTAATCAAGAGCCTGTACATACAGCCTCCATTCGGGGAAAAGGAATATTCGGAAATGAACAGCACGGAAATTGCCGAAAAACTTGCATCGATTGTCGAAGATACTTATAACCGCCGAATGGATATTCTTTCGGAACGGATATATCCTATTGTCAGGAATGTGTATGAAAATCAGGGACACATGTACGAAAACATACAGATCCCAATAAGCGACGGATACAGGATTTTGAACGTTTCCGTAAATCTCAAGGAAGCATACGAGACTAAGGGCAAGGCGCTTGGCAAATCATACAGCAAAACGATAATGCTGGTTATGATTGACGAACATTGGAAAGAACATTTGCGCGAAATGGACGAATTGAAGCAGTCAGTGCAGAACGCTACTTTCGAACAGAAAGATCCGCTGCTGATTTACAAGTTCGAATCGTATAACCTCTTCAAAACCATGCTCGACGAAATAACTCACGAAATGATCGGCATGTTGATGAAAGCGCAGATACCTCTCAGGAACGAGAACGATGTGCGCCGCAGCGAACAGAGACGTACCGACATGAGCAAAATGCAGACCCGACGCGATGATTTGACGGCTTCGAGCGGCTCGGACGAACAGCGCTCCGCCGCTCCCGTGAAAGTCGAAAAACGCCCGGGACGAAACGACCTCTGCCCGTGCGGAAGCGGTAAAAAATTCAAAAACTGTCATGGAAGAACAGAAAACTGAAGGGGAGTTAAAAACTAAAAGCTGAATAGCGTTATATAATTATATAATTGTCCGTAGGACAATTTCGCAATGCGCATTATGTTCACAGTCCGCCATTGCCCTGTCCGGATTAGGGCGACCGCAAGGGTCGCCCCTACAATGGACACAGACGTATCGACGCCATGATATTATCGGTATTGTTGGTAACGGCAATCATTGCGACGACGTAGGGAGCAGGGCTTGCCCCTGCCCTAATTGAGAAAAATAATTCTCAACAAAGTTGCCAGCCGATTTGACTGACCTCATCTGGAACGATACCGCGGTCTTCTCTATCAGCTTGCCTTCTTCACGCCTGGGATCAGACCGTTGGAAGCCATTTCGCGGAACTGTATCCGGCTTATTCCGAACAGGCGCATATCCTTTGGGGCGTCGTTTTATGGAATGATTTTTATGATATAAAATTTAAGTATATGGTTTGTTTAACCTCATCTCCATCATCAGCATTTAAAGCATTGAAAATTAGCAGATTAGAAAATACAGGAAAATGCACCGGATACGGGAAAAAGAAAATAAGCTGTTTGAAATCATGTGATTGTACAGTACGCTTAAAATACAGTTAAGATACGGTTAAATACATTTAAGAATTAAATTGTTAAAAATCACTGTGATAGCGGCTTGAATATATAAAAGAAGTTACATTGTTCCTACGCAAAAAATTTAAAAAGTATGCGTAGAAAAAAAATTTTGATTAATCCGAAACTTTGCGACAGAAATGGAGACCTCTCCAAAAAATGGTATGTTGAAATATCTCAACGAAATCCACAGAATGAACAAATGGTCAGAAGGCGGTTTGAAGTATTTGAAAACTGCAATATCAACAGCCTTTCCAGCGCGTCCGAACGGTACCGGTTAGCTCAGAAATTGGTATCGAATCTGAATGAACGCCTGAATTCCGGCTGGACGATATTCAATGATGTGTCCGACTGCGTTTATGAAGATCAGCTGCAGTATGCCGCTACAGCCGCATTTTATAAAAACAAAATCGAGTCAAACAGTAACTACTCCTACTGGGTATCCCGTTTTATAAAGGAAGAACTGGAAGACAAAGATGTCGCTATCGATACCATGCGTACGTACAAAAGCCGATACCGGGTCTTTGGAAACTGGCTGCACAGCAGGGGTATGTCCCGCTATGATTTGTCGGCGATAAACAGTGATACTGTAAAACAGTTCTTTAACTATATGAAAAATGAGCGTAAAGTCTGCGCTCTCACGCATAATTCCTACAAACAGATGTTGGACATTTTTTTTACATTTACTCTGAAAAAGGGAGGAATAGACGTGAATCCCGTTTCCGATATTCCGGTCAACCGCCGGCAGGTTGACTGTGGAGCTGAACGGATTGAAAAGGGGGATCTCGAAAAACTGATGAAGGAAATTGACAGAATCGATCCGCAGGTTGGACTGGCGTGCAGATTTGAGTATTATTGCGGGATGCGTCCCGGCTATGAGGTGCGCCTGCTGAAAATATCCGACCTCAATTTACGGAGAGGAATAAGCAGAGTAACAGTGTCGCAGGAGAATGCCAAAACAAACAAAATCCGGAAAATCGTTATTCCCGATGTTTTTTGCGACTACCTGATAAATGAATGGCACCTGGATGTGCATAACGGGAATTTATACGTATTCGGGCAGCACGGAAAACCGGGAGACACTCCAATCGGACGGAATACTTTAAGGGGCCGGTTTAACAAAATCAGGGACAGACTCGGTTTGCCACTGTATTACAAATTCTACAGCATGAAACATACCGGAGCCATAACGCTCGCCGAAAAAGGCGTCAGCCTTATAAAAATCCGCGATCATCTGGGACACAGCAATCTGTCAAGCACGGAACACTATCTTAAAAATCTCGGATACAGCGACTGTCCCGATATACGTGATTTTCCGGAGATTTAAGGGCTGTAAGGGCTATACGGACTGTAAGGTCAGCTTACGATTTATATAATCATGTATTCAGCCATGCCGTCAGTCTGGCGCGTGTCTGTCCATCGCCGATTTGATAAGCTATTTCTTCAATGAGATATCTCTGGTTTTTGATGCGGACGGATTTCGAGAGGTCTAATGATTCGATTTCGACGGGCGGCATGTTCAATTCGGCTTCGATTCTGACGCCCTTCAGCAGGAACTCTTCCATTTCTCTGAAAAACAGTCCGTAATAGCCTGTTGCGCTTACTATGTCGATGGAACTCCATGCGTCCCGGATGGGATTTCCGGCAGGATCGTAACAGCGGGTACTGCCGAAAAAGTATTTTTCGGACGGGACAAGTCCGTAGGCATAACACAGGGTGGCAGCGAGTTCGTTCTGTTTCTGTTCCTCGATCAGGGAGCCATCGCGGTCAACGGCGGTGTTGTAGTGGGTTGCGCCAATCAGATACATCGGCATCAGGCGTCCGGACGTTTTGCCGGGAATGTCGGGAAAGTCTACGGCTACAAACTTTTCGATGCTGTCGAAAGATTGAATTTCGCCCGCTGCGGGAACATGGTTGAAATATGGAGATGAAAGTTTTTTCCTGAACTTTGTATAGGAGCCACTCTTTATCCAGTAGTAGTCTCCCGTTGATTTCCGGATAATATTATAGTAGTTGGGGGATGGAGACAGATTGTTGAACTGATTCTCACTCCATTCAATAAAGTCTCCATACGGCCTGTATGATTTCCACATTTCTTCGTACGATTCGAAATTGGGAGAAGCGGATTCTATTGTTCCGGCGGAGAGGGAAATCTGTTTGCCGGCGTCGTAAAATGTCGTTATGCGCGAGGAGAGAACTGAAGTAAGTTCCGCGGCCGGGTTGGAGTTTATTATGTCGGGAATTGAAACGAAGCGCACCGTCATGGCTGTCGAGTTGATATATGCGACATAGCCCTTTGCGAGACAGATGTCGAGCAGTTCGGTCGCAGTGATCGAGGGCAGAAGCTGCGAATAGTCCAGCGTTCCGTGGTCTCTCAGGCAGGCGTCTGCAGTATTGTTCAGGAACACCATCCGTTTAAGGTGGGCGTCGCTCTCCCATGGACTGTTAAGCAGCGAATAGCCAAAGTGTTCGATTGCCATTTTCAGCACTGCATGGAATTTCAGAAACGGAGTTACCGCATAGCCGACAGGCAGAGTGATGTCCACTCCGTCGATTGTTTCCGTTTGCGGGCTGTATGCGATAAATGTTTCGCTTGAACCGCCGGTATCTTCGGTGGCATTTAAAATTATTCCCTTTGCGGGAACGGGCGGGTCGGAATAGGGATCGCCCTCCTCAAATTCGAGACAGACGGGAAACAGCATGAAGTCGTCTTCAACTTCTTCGCGCATGACCTGCATGAGGTAGTCGAGCAGGTTTGCAATATTCGCTCCCCATTCGTCGCGTATTCGCGACAGCCGGTTAAGTTTAAAGTCCTTTGCACGGCTGTAAAAATCGCCGTCGTCAAAATACAGTGTTGCGTCTATGCCGTCAATTTCGTGGGCGGAAGCAATCTGCATGCGGCACTGCCTGATTTCAGCGGAATGAATCTGTGCGTCAAAAGTGTTGCCGTATCCGGGGTCTCTGTCGGGACGTTCGGGGTGATTCAATATTTCGAGATTGTGTTCCGATGACGGAAGTGAAACCGGTGCGGTCAATGCTCCTGTCCGGGAGAAAAGAGCATTTGACAGTGTGGCTTCTGGCTGGAACCGCTCGGACAGGTCTAAAAAAGCGTCGTTTACAGATATGTTCATGACTTTATTTTTGCGTCAAACCAAATATTTACATCGACAGTCGGATATCTGATTGCACTTGACCTGACGCTGCTGTGATAGTAAATCGTTACCGTATAGGTATTGTACATCAGTTTGCGTCCGGAAATATAATCCTCGTAAGTGCACGGTTCGGTTGGAACAATAAGGTACGGGTTTGAAGGCGTCCAGTCTTTAAGATAATCGAACACCCAATAATTTTCCTCTCCGGAGATTGATTTCTTAAACAGTTCGATTTCAGCGAGTATTTCCGAATCGTTCAGCACCCATTCGTATTCATTGTCGGGAGCCGTTGCCTGCTGCTGTACATAGACATACGCCTTTTTTCCCGATTCGTCCTGCGTAATGGTTACTGTACCGTTTCGGGCGACGCCCGTATCGTTTTTGTCGACGGAAATTGTAAAATTATGCGCAAACGTGTCAATAGTGAGACGTATCCAGTCGGAATCTTTGGAGAAGGTGACAGGTGTGGAAACGCCATTTTTCCGCGATATATAATCAACCCACGTGGACCCGCCCTGTCCTATTATTACCACCGAATTTTTATTCACAATGAGTTCGTAGGCTTCGTCGCCCATCGACGCACGTGCTTCGAGTTCGGTTTATTAAAGTATATTAAAGGAATAATGTTGAGTCGTGGAGAATAGTATCCCTTTCCGGTTCCAGCCCGAAAATGTTGATCCATTCTTTAATC
>JAIRZR010000245.1 GCA_031267155.1 Prevotellaceae bacterium
GAACATTTCCAAAACCATTTCAACAATAAAAGTTCGTCTGCCTGTCAGCAATGAAACACTGACAAAAACGATGCTGCTCACTGCACGACATAAGTCGATTGCCATCATGTTTGACACAATTTTTTTGCAAAAACTTCGTTAGGGTGACGCATTGTCGAAGTCAGGAAGAAGTGGAAACATATAATAAAAGTGTCATGGAACTGAAAAATTTGAGCCTCTTTACTGTGATTATGCCAGGATAGAAGGCAAGTTGGAAGGCATTAAAATCGGGAGAAATGAAGGCATAGATGCAGGTAATCAGGATACAAACCCTGAGGGGAAAGTCTGTCAGTTTAAATTCGGCTGTTTCACAAAAGATTTGGACGTGACAGTCCATACCCTGCAATGCGAAAAAGTTACCGATGCAGCAATGGAATCGACCAGCATTTATCCCGACCCTTTTAAGACATCCTCTATATACAAATCTACACTGCGCACAGTATAAAGTATATTTTGACGCCCCCTTTGAGTACATTTGAGCAGTTTTCAGAATAAAAATCTCAGCATCAGATATACCGTTCTCCCATAGATATAGGCATACCGGAGTTCGCTGTCTTCCATTCCAAACGGACTGTATGCGCCTAAAACTCCCCTGTTCCCGAGCATATTCTGTGCGTTCACATTCAGGCTTATCGCCTTCTTTCGCTTGTCGCCAAACACAAAAACATATCCGCCCTTGAGATTGAGAGTAAAAGCGCCGCCCAATTTCGACTGTTTCTGCGAGGCCGGATAGCTGTTGGACAGGGTTATGGGATTGATGTCCGAGTAATTTATACCCGTGTAAGCAAGGTTAAATCCAAGCCAGAAGCGCAGAGGCGACTCGTACGTTCCGCCTGCCGAAATTGCTAACTGTGGAGTATTGCCGATAAATAAACTCTTCATATTCACGGTGTCCTGCAGCCGCACTTCGTTGATATTTTCCTGCAGGAGCGTAATATTCGGATTGGATATATGCTTATATACACCGTAAGACGCGGCAAAATCGGCGGTCAGGCCCTTAATAATATTGAATCGGGCAGAAATTTCTCCCCCGATATGCCTTGACGCCAGTCCCGAAATTCCCATGTCGAAATAACTTAAGGAGCTGTTATCGTAAAAACTTCTCACCAGCGACCGGTCTTTAATCTGCGTGAAAAAGGCGGATACGCGCAGGTCCATGACAGCGCTGGACAAAGTGTAGTTGGCTTCTGCTGCAAGTATCTTTTCGCTTTTCAAGCCGGGCAGCAGGTCTCCCGAAATGCGCGGGGACAGATAGGCGTCTGAAAATAAGGGAGATCTTTTTGAGTACATTGCGTTTATCTCGACGTCGCTTTTCGAAGTCAGCTTGTAAGCTGCTCCCGCCTTTCCCGAATAGTTAAGGAATTTGCGGGCAGGCTTCCGCGCATCCGAATCATCGACCTTCCCATTTTTGATATTTCCGGTATAAGCATATGAAAGATAGGAAGCGGAAGCCCCAAGACTGAATTTAAGCGCATTCATGTAGTATCGCCATACGTTCCACAATTTATACGACTGTTGCCTTATGGAATAATCGTATCCTGTTTTGCCGCCTTCCGATACCTTTCTGTCGGGCAGGAGAATATCGAACTGGTAGAAATCGGGATTGACCGGAGGAGTGAGGAACTTATCGGTATTAAGCCGGTATCTTCCGCCAAGCAAGTCATATACTTCGCTGTAATATCTTCCAAAATACCATTTTGCCTCGATGCCTGCCGTTGTTTCGAGATTTCCCCATTCCAGCAGGTCGTAAACGCTGTTGAGCGAGATCATCGACCTGTTCGACGATTTTTTATCAAGAATGTATTTGGACTGACCGTCGGCAACAGCCATATTTTCAGAATATATCGAATCCCAGACAATTTGCCTGCCCATGGAAGGATTGGACTGATATCCCGTCCACTCGGAGAAAGAGCCTTCGTAGCTTGTATTCAAGCCCGTTTCGCCCCTGTTTCCTGTTGAAAACAGTACGGAGGTGTTCAGCGAGGATATTTCGCCATCCCATTCATGCGACATGCCCAAAAGCGGCTGATGAAATATATTTTGCCGCGAATTTTTCACAGCGCCATTACTGTATCCCCATGCGGAATTGTAATAACTGTCTCTTTCCCGCTCATAAACATTTTCGGAAGAATAGTTTACCAGCCCTCTTTTCGTCGGCGAACCGGCGATGAAGAATGAAAAGCTGTGGAAATCGTCTATGGTTTTTCCGGCGGAAAACAGGTATGATACTTCTTCAAACTTTGTTCCCCTGATAAATCCTTCCCCCAGTCTGCCCGACAGATAGAAGCCGAGCGCCCAGCCCGAAGCCATTTCCCCTGTCGAAAACGTGACGTCTAAGGAATGTGTAAACAGCGAGTTGCTGAAAATATACGATACTTTTGTTCTCGGATACATTCGAAGAGGGTTAAGCTCGATATTGCTGTATCCGCCAATGTCGCCATAGAAAATCTTGTTGTCGACCAGACGCGAGCTTCCCGTGTTCTTTTTTGTCATGTCGATAAACCCGTTAAGGAGACCGGCGTATGCGTATCCCGTTTCGGGGTCGTTGAACGAAGCGCCGTTGAGATAAACCTCCGTATTTCGCCAGCCGTATCCGCGCATCTTGAAGCCATGCAGTCCCAGATGCAGGTTTGTAGCTCTTGCGAGCGCGTCACTGTTCCAGAACAGCGCCGCCGCCCCGATATCGCCGATTGTCTGCCTGCCAGTCTCCGGACGGTCGGGCATAAGGTCATTGACCGTTATCGGATTGATGTCCCTGTATTCGGGTCTTACGAATATTACGCCCAGCTCGTCCGTCCCCGGAGAAAAGGAATATTCCATTGTCTCGTATCCGTCGGCAGAAATTATAAGCGTCAAATCATTCGAAGAAGTTATTCGCAATCCTTTTCCGTCCATTGCGAAATAGCCCGTTCCGTCGGCATACGCGACTTTGTCCATTCCTTTCAACTCCACTTTTGCCCAGCGCACGGGTATAAGCAAATTCCCTTCTTCCCTCAGGCTTCCGATGACAAGTATCTGATTCATATTTTCCATATAAATCTGCGAACGAAGCTCTAAAACAGGTAATAATAACAAGAGTAAAACTACTTTTTTCATTGTATATCAAATTATTTACACAATCTTTTTCAAATATTTTTGACGATAAAAGTACAGTATTTATTTTTAATTTATACATCAGGGAAAATTCCTTGCCTTTAGGCAAAGAATTTAGTTTGAAAAAACTTTGGAAGGTATAGGGCGCTTCAAAAGGGTTGGTGTTCGTCATTGCGAACGTTTCGTATCTAAACTACAAGACTACAAGCGAAATGATGCTTAATCAGGATATAACAAAAGGCGTTATCATAAATCGAAGTAAACCATCGTTATCCGTCATTGCGAACGCAGTGAAGCAATCCAGAAAAATTGTAATGTGAGACTATTTTCCATACCGAAAAACGGCTCGAAAAGCCGGATTTTCATAGCCGCAGGTCGCGACCTGCGGAATCTGTGGCATAAAAAATTGACCGCAAGGCAGAACTTTTAGAGTTAAGAACTAAAAGTTAAAAGTTAAAAGTTGGCTGACGCTGTCATGTCCTGATATAGCTATACAGACAAAACGTGTAAAAGATATGACAAAAATTAGGAAAAAGTACCTTCGGTACAGTATTTGCTTTAAAGAAAAAGCAGTTTCAGAAGTATCTACCGGCAGCAGCATAAGTGAAGTATGTCGCCGATACGGGATCAATGGTGCAGGTACCGTCCAGACGTGGATAAAGAAATTTGGTCGGGACGAATTGTTAAACACAGTAATACGAATAGAAATGAAAGGAGAAGGGGACAGATTGAAGGAATTGGAATCTGAGATCAGGGCGCTTAAAATAGCGGTTGCTGAAAAGACGATGGCACTTGATGCCATGGAGAAGCTTGTATAAATAGCGAACAGACATTACGGGACGGATTTAAAAAAAAATTTCGGACCGAAACCATTAGCGGGAACAAAGAGATGAAAGGGCACAGTATAAAGTTTTTAAGTGATTTTTTTTGTTACAGTCGAGACGGCTATTACAAGTCGCTGGCACAGGGTTCAGCATCGAAACTGAACCGTGAAGTGTTGA
>JAIRZR010000246.1 GCA_031267155.1 Prevotellaceae bacterium
TTCCTTCTCGTTTCAAGTGTCAAAAGGTAATTCTTAAACCCTTCACACCATTGCAGCGTAATATCACAAAACCGTATTGTGTCCGCCTTATCCGTTTTCAGGGTGTAGTTTTTGAGATACTTTAATGCTGCGCTCCAATTGTCCTGATTGGCTTCCCGTTTTTCGTCGGACAGTTTTTTGAAATACTGAATAAAATCGCCTTTGCTGCGTTCTTTCGCCTTCAATAGTTCTGCCTCTGTTTCGGTGTAAATATTCGATTTATCCAATTCGTTTTGACGGTTATTGCGTATAATTTCGGCAATACGGATAGTCTCGTTATCTGTTGGGTTATACTTGTGCGAGCTGTCTTTATTGGTTTGCAGCTCTCCATCTCTTTTCTTCAACGGGAATACATACATACCCAGATATTCACGCCTCGAATGTTTCCCGGTTTCAGGGTCAATGACAGCCGGATAATAATCCAGATACAGGGTTTCCTTGCCTTTGTCAAGCATACGGAAACGCAGTGTTACTTTGACTGTTTTTGATTTTTTTCTTTTCATTGTCCTTTATTTTTAACTTTATCAATATGCAGTTTTGAATAATACCGCCTCCCGTTCCGCTGTTTTTTGGGGATGCGATTTTCTGACAGGAAAGAATAAGCGGCGGGTTCCGTCATGCTGTATTGCTCTCTGAATTCGGGAAGCGTTACCCATTCCGATAAATTCTGTATCGTTTCATCGTAGCCCTGTTTCCTGAAATACGTATCTATTCGGTTTTTAGCTATCAATGTAATTTTACCGTCTTTCTTTTCCGGTATGTTTTCGGAATTGATAATATCCCGTAATCGACGGTATTTTATGCCGTATTTTTCTGTTATTTCTAACAGGGTGTACCAGTCGGAAACGGGTTTGCGTTCCTGTGCGGGTAAGATTTCGTAAGGGGTATTGACTTCTAAAAATTCGTCAATGCTTTTTTGAGGAATAATTGTCATTCTCCGGGATATTCTTATTGCTTTAATTTTTTCTGAATGAGCAAGATTATAAATTGTCTGTTTGCAACATCCCAGTAATACAGCAACTTCCGCAATACTAAAGCCTTTGCGGTTTGACATATCCGTTTTTACCTTTTCGGTTCTTTTGTTCGCCGTTATTGTCTCTGCTGTTTCTATAATTTTTTTGCGCTTCGCTTGTTTATACGCTCGCTTATTACAATAATCGGAACAGCAACGGGTAGTTATCTTCCATGCGTCAAACTCCTTACCACAATATTCGCATATCTTTCTAATCGACTGTTTTGCTTTTGTCATTTCCTTTATTTCGCCTTAATTAGTCTACTATAATCTACTATAATCTACTATAATCCAACATGTGCATTTTCTGTTTTAATTTATGGTACAAAAATAGTCTTTACGCCATTTGGTACAATTATGGTACAAAAGTACAATAAAAAAACGAATAACAAAGCAAAATAATTATAGATTTATGCAAAAATAAAAACGCTTTAATCGTTTATTACATAATAGTTATTATCGGTTTTATCTGTATTTTGTTGGTTATCATTACTTTCCAATGCAAAACTTCCCGAAGATATTTCCAAGAATCTCATCCGTAGATATCTCTCCTGTGATTTCTCCCAGGAACCCCATACACTCGCGGATATCCCGTGACAAAAGCTCTCCCGGGATATTCTGCGCAAGTCCGTTTTCGACGCGCAGTATTGCCTGCCGGGCGTTTTTCAGCGCTTCGAAATGCCGCACATTCGTTACAGTAACGTCCTGGCTGTCCGTTTCCGGAAGGTAGCCAGCTTCGACAAGGGCATTTTCGAGCCTGTCGATATTGATTTTATGGCGGGCGGATATAAACAGCCTGTCGGGAATTGAATCCGCCAGCAGATGTTCCTTCTGCACAGCATCATCGGGTTCGGCACAGTCAAGCTTGTTGAAAACGAGAATAAGTTTTTTGCCGGCGCTTGGAGGGAGTATCTTTTTGGCAAGCTCCTCGATGCGGGCATTTTCCGAGTTCACATCAACCAGCCACAGCACTATGTCCGCCTCCCCGATTTTCCGGAAAGTTCGCTCAATCCCGACAGTTTCGACAGCGTCGCGGGTTTCGCGTATGCCTGCGGTATCGATAAACCTGAACAGAATGCCGCCGATACTTATACAGTCCTCGATAGCGTCGCGGGTTGTGCCGTGGATTTCCGAGACAATTGCCTTTTCATCGTGCAGGAGCAGGTTCAGCAGAGTGGATTTGCCCGTATTCGTCTCTCCCACGATGGCTACGGGAATACCGTTTTTGATTGCATTGCCTGCCTCGAAAGATTCGACAAGCCTGTCTATCGTTCCGGCAATATGACTTACAAGTCCCGACAGTTTATTCCGGTCGGCAAACTCCACATCTTCTTCGGAAAAGTCGAGTTCCAGTTCAATCAGGGAAACAAAGTCAAGCAGTTCCGTTCTCAATTCCCTCAGTTTGTTACTGAAACCGCCCCGCATCTGGTTAAGGGCAATCCTGTGAGCCGATGCGGAAGACGAAGCGATGAGGTCGGCAACTGCCTCAGCCTGCGACAGGTCCATTTTCCCGTTCAGGAAAGCCCGCTGAGTATATTCTCCCGGTCTGGCTAAGCGGCAGCCGTTTTCGATTAGCAGCGACAGTATTTTCCGGACAATATACTGAGAGCCGTGACAGCTGATTTCGACAACATCCTCTCCGGTATAGGAACCGGGCGACCTGAAAATCACAGCCAGAGCCTCGTCAAGCAGTTCATTGCCGGACATGATGCTGCCCATGCGCATTCTGCCCGAAGCCGATTCGGAAAAATTCCCCTTCCTGAGAAAGAAAATCCGGGAAACAATTTCCACCGATTCCCGTCCCGACACCCGGATACAGGCAATCGCGCCCGTTCCTCCGGCAGTGGCAAGCGCGGCTACAGTATCTTCATTTGAATTGTATATCATACCATTTTCAGTACTTTATTCAGGATTTCGCAGGCCTCTTCGATTTGCGAACCGGTAATAATCAGGGGCGGAGCTATGCGGAACGATGAACTGTTGAAAAGAAACCAGTCGGTTGCGATACCGTTTTCGTATGCAAGCCGTATAAACTTCGTCAGCCGTTCCTGCCTGCCGAGTTCCACCGCCATAAGCAGCCCGTCTCCCCTTATCTCTTCGACAGCGGAATTTTTCAGGCATTCGCGGAAAAGTCCCGCCTTGCTTTCCACCTGCGATATCAGATTTCCAGACAGGATGACCTCCAGAGCCGCCAGCCCGGCAGCACACGAGACCGGATGTCCGCCAAAAGTCGTTATATGTCCAAGTACGGGACTGGTTTGCAGGACGTCCATAATCTTTTTCGATGAAATGAAAGCGCCTAAGGGCATCCCCCCGCCCATGCTTTTTGCCGTTACAAGTATGTCGGGCACAATGCCATACTTTTCAAACGCAAACAGTTTTCCCGTACGTCCGAAACCCGTCTGCACCTCGTCGAATATCAGCAAAGTCCCTGTCCGGGAACATTTTTCCCTCAATGACTGCAGAAAACCTTCCGCCGGCTTTATGGCGCCGGCTTCTCCCTGCACCGGTTCGACTATGACACAGGCTGTTCGCTCGCTTATCAGCGACAGCTGGTCGAAATTATTGAAGTCCATCAGCCGGACGTCCGGAAGCAGTGGACGGAAAGCATTACGGTAAGATTTATCGCTTGTCAGGCTTAAAACTCCGTGCGTGCCGCCGTGGTACGCATTGCGGAATCCGATTATTTCCTGCCGTCCGGTGTACCGTTTTGCAAGTTTCATTGCTCCCTCGTTCGCCTCGCTTCCCGAATTGACAAAATATACATTTGAAAGACTTTCGGGCAACAGCGATACGAGCCTGGCAGCATATAAAGCCTGTGGCGACTGTATGAATTCGCCATACACCATAAGATGCATGTATTTGGAGACCTGTTCGTTCACCGCCCTGACCACCTCGGGATGACAGTGCCCGGCATTGCTTACGGAAACGCCTGCAATAAGGTCGATATACCGCTTGCCGTCAGGACCGTACATATACACTCCTTCGGCGCGGGCGATTTCAATGCAAAGCGGGTCGGGCGAGGTTTGTGCCTGACATGTCAGAAACAGATGACGCAGATTCATCGTAAAAGCGAGAAAAACAGCATATTTATATGCTGTAAATACATTATGCGGATTATGGATACTATTGCCGACAGCACTATCGACTGCGCCGCTTTCTGCCTGTGTCCCTTTGCCGACAGTGCGATGTAAAAGATGAACCCGCCTATTACCGGCACAACAAGGTTGGCAATAATTATCAGAACTATATCCTTGAAGGACAGTGATTCCTGTACGCTGTCCGATTCTTCTTTCTCCTGTCTTTCATGTTCAAAGATGTTCCAGGATTCCTTTTCCCCGTATCCCGGATTATTCTGCCTGTATCCTGAAGTTTTTTTCCTGTCCTGTCCAAATTCACCGGTATCAGGGACGTCAATATCAATATCCACATCGGGGATATCCCATTCGTAATCTGTCTTTCGCTGCGGCCTGGGAGGAGACTGTGCCGGCTGCGAATTTTTAAATATGTTTTTGTTTTTCTTGCGGGTATAAGCATTTTGATTTGCTCCTTTCCGTAATTTGGATTCGCCTGAATCTTTGTTGTAAGCCATATCCTATTTTTTTAATTCGTTATTAATAACTTTCTTCATAGCATTGAATTCTTTCTGATTGAACAGGCGAGTCAGGAAAATTATCCTGCCCGTTCTGTCCACTATGACATTACGGGTTACACCGGCGCCCTTTTCTGCATATCTGTGAAAATATTCTCCAGACTTGTCGGGTACTATGGGATAAGTCACTTTTGTTTTCGAGACAAGAGTCTGGATTTTATCGTAATCTTCACCGTATGCCACGCCGATCAGTGCAAAATCGCTGCGATTCTTATGCTTTCGCCATATATCCGATTCGATGTGAGGCATTTCCCTCATGCAAACGCTGCACCAGCTTGCCGTGAACTGCAGCATCACAACTTTTCCGCGCAGGGAACTTAAATTTGTCCTTGTCCCGTCCTTATACTGTATTTCAAAATCGGGAGCCATATCGCCCGTTTTTACAATATATCCCCTGCTGTCGCCGTCATCATCATCGCCGGACTGGGCAGATGTAATAAAGGCAGGCAGGATTAAAATCAGCGCCATGTAATATTTTAATACTTTCTTCATATCATTATTCTTTTATAATTTACTGTTTAAATGTCAATTAACAGGTATTTTCTGTTATATTAAGCATAATAAAAACTGCCGAAAGGTACGAAATTATTTTAATGTAACAATCGCGCCCCTATCTAAGGGTGTACGACAAGAATTGTAAATCAGGTTTTCCATGTGCCTCGAAATTGCCCGTCAGTCTCCCATTAAAGGATTTAATGCAAAAAACATATAACATTGCCGGAATCAAAAATCCCGTCAGGGATGAAATATTGGTAGAAATCAATTCATTGTCCAGCAAAATCCCGTCAGGGATGACACGCGGTATCTTCGTTTTTACATTTCAT
>JAIRZR010000277.1 GCA_031267155.1 Prevotellaceae bacterium
GAGAGGAGCTTTACCCCGAACTGCGCCTGCGGCTTGTTCGGGGTTATCCATCTTAAACTCCTTACGGAGTTTGTCCGCAATGTACAAAACTGCCCCGCGCACTGTATAGGTCGAAAATCGGATTAGCCCGATAGTCTTTATTTTCATAACCGCAGGTCGCGACTTGCGGAAAAGAATCAGCTTCCGAACACTGTCTGCAATTAAAATGCAGATTTTTGTCGTACATCCGAAAAACTGTTGCATCCTGTTTATTTCGCATCCCATAAAAGCTTTAAAAGAGCAACATCAACAAAAAATACCGATTTTCAACTAATTTTGTACCTTTGTCCCCCGATATTGTCTCCCTCAGGCGTTTTTATGCAGAAATTGACAGGAGGCAATATTGTGATAAATAACTAAATATAACAATTGAAATGTCAGAAGAAAGTAAAACGCTAAATTTTATCGAGGATATAGTCGAGACAGACCTGAACGAAGGTAAATACAGTTCCATTTTGACGCGTTTCCCTCCGGAACCGAACGGATATCTGCATATTGGACATGCAAAATCCATTTGTCTGAATTTCGGGCTTGCCCTGAAATACGGCGGGAAAACCAATCTGCGGTTTGACGACACCAATCCCGTCAAGGAAGACGTCGAATACGTCGATTCCATAAAGGAAGACATCAGGTGGCTCGGATTCGAGTGGGCTGCCGAATATTATGCATCCGACTATTTCGAGCAGCTGTATGCCTGGGCGCAGGATTTGATACGCAAGGGGCTGGCATACGTGGACGAGCAGAATCAGGAAGAAATCCGCACCGGCAGGGGGACAGTCACCCGGGCGGGCGTCAACAGTCCCTTCCGAGAGCGTTCGGCAGACGAAAACCTTGATCTGTTTGCCCGTATGCGTGCAGGGGAATACGGAGACGGAGAAAAGGTGCTGCGCGCCAAAATCGACATGTCGCACCCGAACATGATGATGCGCGACCCCATCATGTACCGGATCATACATGCAAACCATCACCGCACAGGCGACAACTGGTGCATATATCCGATGTACGACTATGCTCACGGACAGTCCGATTCGTACGAACACATCACACATTCGATCTGCACGCTGGAGTTCGACATTCACAGGCCACTGTACGACTGGTTTATCGAAAAGCTCGAAATATTCCCCTCGCGCCAGTACGAGTTTGCACGCCTGAACCTCACATACACTGTGATGAGCAAGCGCAAACTGCTCGAACTGGTTAAAAACAAAGTTGTTTCGGGATGGGACGACCCCAGAATGCCGACAATATGCGGCTTGCGGCGGCGCGGCTTTACTCCCGAAAGCATCCGGAATTTCGCCGAAAGAGTGGGCGTCGCGAAACGCCAGAACATGATAGAACTGTCTCTTTTGGAAAACTGCGTACGCGAGGACTTGAACAGACGCGCCGAACGCAGGCTTGTTGTGCTCGATCCTCTGAAAATCGTGATTGTCAACTATCCCGAATCGCAAACGGAGATTCTGAATGCGGTCAACAATCCCGAAAATCCCGATGCCGGAACACGGGAAATAACATTCGGACGGGAAATCTATATCGAAAGGAATGATTTTATGGAAGTCCCGCCGAAAAAGTATTTCCGTCTGGCGCCCGGCTGCGAAGTGCGTCTTAAATATGCATATATCATAAAGTGCGAGGAAGTTGTGAAGGATGACAGTGGCGAAATCGTGGAACTGCGATGCAGCTGCGATTTCGAAACCAGAAGCGGCAGCGGCAGCACAAGGCAGGTGAAGGGAACGATTCACTGGGTCAATGCCGGCGACGCCCTGCCGGTGGAAGTCCGTCTCTACGACAGGCTGTTTACCGAAAGCAACATGGACGATATTCCCGAAGACAGCTCGTATATGGACTATATCAATCCCGAATCGCTGCTTACGGTGACTGCCCTTGCCGAAACTTCGCTTAAGGACGTGAAGGAAAGCGTGCAGTTTGAACGGATTGGATATTTCTGTCCGGACTGCGCTTCGTCTCCCGAAAAGCCGGTATTCAACCGCACCGTTACGCTTAAGGATTCATGGCAGAAACAGAACAGATAGGAAATGGACAACAGTAAACATTCGCCGGCTTTCGAGAGGCTGCTGGATATTCTGGACGAACTGCGCGAAAAATGCCCGTGGGACAGAGAGCAGACGATGGACTCGCTGCGGACGCTGTCCATCGAGGAGACTTACGAGCTTTCCGACGCGATTATCCGGAACGATTTCAACGATATAAGGAAAGAACTTGGAGATGTGCTGCTCCATATCGTTTTTTATGCAAAGATAGCCAGCGAACAGGACAGGTTCGACATCTCCGGCGTCATCGATTCCCTGTGCGAAAAGCTGATATACCGGCATCCGCATGTTTTTGGCGAAACGGTGGCGGACACTTCCGGCGATGTGGTCAGGAACTGGGAACAGTTAAAAATCAGTGAGAAGGATGGAAACAGGACAGTCCTCTCCGGAGTTCCCGTTTCGCTTCCGGCGCTCGTCAAAGCCGGCAGGATACAGGAAAAAGCCGCCGCCGTAGGTTTCGACTGGGAACAGAAGGAACAGGTCTGGGATAAATTCGAGGAGGAAAAACAGGAACTGATGCACGAAATCGACATAATGGACAGGGATAAAATGGAAGCCGAGTTCGGAGACCTGCTGTTTTCAATAGTCAATGCCGCGCGTCTCTACGGGATTAATCCCGAAACAGCTCTGGAACGTACAAACCGCAAGTTTATAGACCGGTTTACATATCTGGAAAATAAAACTATCCGCCAGGGACGCTCGCTGAAATCAATGACTTTGGACGAAATGAACGAAATCTGGGAAGAAGCAAAACAATTAGAGTTAAAAACTAAAAACTAAAAGTTAGCTGACGCGCGCCTTTTAGAGTTAAGAACTGAAAGTTAAGAGTTAAGAGTTGGCTGACGCGCCTTTCAGAGTTAAGAGTTATACTGTGCGCGGAATGGTTTTGTTATATGACATGGGTGAATACATTGTGTGTTCGCCCTGCATACATAACAAATTTGCGGAAATCACTCTGTACGAAACAGAAAAAATCACTCCAAAAATAAAAGTTACAAAGCCAATATCGACAGACACAATGCCCATGTCAGCGGTTACAACGCCATTGGCTACAGCTGCAACGCAAATGTTAAGACTCACGAAGCAAATGTTAAGACTAACGAAGCAAATGTTAAGACTAACAAAGCAAATGTTAAGACTAACAAAGCAAATGTTTGCGCTGACAACGCCATTGTTAAGACTAACAAAGCAAATATTTGCGCTGACAACGCCATTGTTAACGAATACAAAGTAAATGTTTGCGTTGACAACGTCATTGTCAGCGAATACAAGGCAAATGTTAACGCTTACAACACCTTTGTTAGTGTTAACATTTGCTTTGTCAGTCTTAACAAAACGGTCGTTTAAAGTCATAGTCGGGTCATTTAAAGACATAATCGGGCGTGCAATTCTGAATTTTGAACTTTTAATTCTGGATTTCGCGATACAAAGCAGGATTATTCGGCATTCTGTATTCATTTTATTTCTTGCTGTGTTCTTGAATTTGCAAGGCAGGAGCCTTGCTTTTAGCGCGACGTAGCAGAGACGCTACACCGAACAGAGATAAAAATCATGTTTTATCTCCGCCGGAAACTGTTATTTTCTTTATTTCGTATTCTTTAGTGAATGGGATTTATATAAACGGATTTTTGATTGTAAGGACGCCTTCAATAATTTGTCCGTTTTGCATATCTTCGGAAAACAGGTAATTACAATCGTTGAACAGAGCAGATGCCAGTATTAAACAATCATAATAAGCATATCCATATTTATCGTTAAGCGTTAGCGCCTTTCCGACGATTTCCGTATTTATATAGCAAAGTTCACATTCGTCAATAATTTCTTTAATGGAATTCCACACTGTTTTGCCCGGTATTTTTAACTTGCGCAAACAAACGCTGCAAAACTCGTTTAATGTCTGCGTACTTGTCAGACAATGAAATTGTTCCAGCACATTAACAGCTACCATTCGTTTTGTCAGTTCATCTTCCGAATACAGATAGATAAGCACATTGGTATCAATAAAAACTCTATCTTTCATGCGCATCTTCTCTGTTGAATCTAAATCCTTCTGTCTGCAGTTTCATTGCCGAAAATTTCTTTTTGCGCGACTTGATTACGCTGTCACTGATATTTTCCGATAACAGAATTACTTTAACCTTCGACAACTGTTTATTGTGTAAATGTTCGGGAATATGAATAATCCCGTTATGTATAACTGTGTTAAATTCGTATATTTGCATAACTTTCTGTTTTTAATTTTACTTTTTATACACCATCAAATTAACAATCAATTTCATCGTTTCAAAAACATTTAAAATTGCAGCACAAAAGTAGTAATAATCTTTTATTTTGTGCGACTTTTGCACCCCGCTCGGCACAGTACCTTAAAATAATATTTCGCCAATTGGCTGTATGGGAAAAATGCACTACATTTGCGTTTTTAAATCTGGATATTATGAAAAAAGGCAGCATACTGGTTGTTGACGATAATAAAAATGTACTGACGGCGTTACGGATTCTTCTGGAAAACTATTTCGAGACTGTTACGCTTTTGTCGTCGCCCAAACAGATTTACACGCTGTTGCGGGACGCGGCGCCTGACATTGTCCTGCTGGACATGAACTTTTCCGCAGGTATCAACAGCGGGAACGAAGGCCTGTTCTGGCTCTCGGAAATAAAGAAACAGGATACAGACCTGCCGGTTGTCCTGTTCACGGCTTATGCCGATATTGAGCTGGCGGTGAAGGCTCTGAAACAGGGAGCGAGCGATTTTGTAGTCAAGCCATGGGACAATGCCAGGCTGATTGCGACACTGCAGGCGGCGTTTTCGCTGCGGGAATCGCGGAACAGCGTCAGGCAGCTGCGTGAACGTCAGAGCGTTTTGAGCGGGGAACTGAACAGGGAACAGGCTGTCTGCTGGGGCGTTTCCGAAGCTGTGCGGGATTTGCGGCGCCTGATTGAAAAGGTCGCCGTGACGGACGCCAATATCCTGATTACCGGCGAAAACGGAACGGGTAAGGAAGTGATTGCACGCGAGATACAGCGGCTTTCGTCGCGCAGCAGAGAGGTCATGATAACGGTTGATATGGGCGCCGTCACGGAATCGCTGTTCGAGAGCGAGCTGTTCGGTCATGTGAAAGGGTCTTTTACGGATGCGAAAACCGACCGCGCAGGCAAATTCGAGGCCGCAAGCCACGGAACTCTTTTCCTCGACGAAATCGGGAATCTGTCATATCCCATGCAGGCTAAACTGCTGAGCGTCCTGCAGTCGCGGCAAGTCGTGCGCGTGGGTGGAAACAAGCCCGTTCCCCTTGACATCAGGCTGATATGCGCGACAAACCGCGATCTGCACGAATCGGTAAGAAAGGGAGAGTTTCGCGAAGATCTGCTGTACCGCATCAATACGATACAGGTGGATGTCCCGCCCCTGCGGGAACGGAAAGAGGATATTCCGCCGCTGGCAGAGTTTTTCCTGAAAAAGTATGCGGCAAAATACGGCAAAGGGGAGATATCGTTTTCGCCCGCAACTGTCGGTAAGTTACAGGCGTACCGCTGGCCCGGAAACATCCGCGAACTGCAGCACACGGTGGAGAAAGCCGTAATCCTGTCGGAAACGGACGTGCTGCATATCGGCGATTTTTACCTGAATCCCTCCGCTTCCGCGAGTGTCAGGCTTGATAACATGACGCTGGAAGAGGCGGAAAAGATACTGATTCAAAACGCCCTGAAGCGAAACCGCGACAATCTTTCCGCCACTGCGGCCGAACTTGGTATCACCCGCCCAACGCTCTACAGCAAGATGAAGAAATTGTGAATCCCGGATACTGAAAATATTATATGGCTTTGTTTAAATCAATTCAATACAGACTTTATTTCTACATGACGCTGCTTGTTCCGGCGATCGCGGGAACGACCTTCTATTTCGTTGCGAAGGAGTATGTATATGCAGTTATGGGCGCCATGCTGACCGTCTTTTGCTTCCTGAGACTGGGAAGGTGTTACAGATCCTACAGCCGGAACTTCGATTTTCTGCTGAATGCTCTGGAAAACGGCGACTATACGTTTCATTTTCCGGGAACCGGACTTTCGATGCACGAAAGGGAAATGAACGCGGTGATGAACCGTATCAAGGATATACTGGCAAACGCCCGCAAGGAGGTGATTGAAAACGAGAATTTCCTGAGCCTGATTCTCGAAAGCGTTTCGACGGGCATCATTATCCTCGACGACATGGGCATTGTGCAGCGTGTAAACCGGACGGCTCTGGATATGCTGGGCCTGTCTGTCTTTACACATTCGAATCAGTTGCAGACGATTAACGAGACCTATCCGGAACTGTTCCGACGGCTGAAAAACGGCGACATTGTCCAGATTACTCTTCCAACCGAACGCGAGGAACTGCAAATCAGCCTGCAGGTTTCACAAATCCGCCTCAAGCGGGGAATGATGCGAATCATTACGTTGAGCAATATCGGGAACGAACTCGAGATGAAGGAAATGGAGTCGTGGATTCGCCTTATCCGCGTGATGACCCACGAAATCATGAATTCAATTGCGCCCGTCACTTCTCTGAGCGAAACAATGCTTTTCATGCACAGGGACGCCTCCGCTTCCCCGGAGTCGCTGAAACAGAACACGCTCGAAGCGTTCGAGGCTATCAGCTCGACGGCCTCGGGACTGTTGCTGTTCGTGGAATCGTACCGCAAATTTACGGCGATACCCAAACCGAAGATACAGGATTTCAGTCTGAATGCCCTGATCGATAAAATCGTCAAACTGCACGAAACGGCTGTACGGCAGAAAAACATTGAACTGACTGTCTCAATTCCCGAACCGCTCATGCTTTCCGCCGACGAAAACCTGATATCGCAGGCACTGATTAATCTGGTAAAAAATGCTGTCGAGGCTGTCGGTAACGAAGGGAAAATCACGCTTTCGGCAGGCGTCCGGGATCATGGCCGGCTAAGTATCCACGTTGCCAACACCGGCGAACCGATTCCGCCGGATATTCTGCCGCATATTTTTGTGCCGTTTTTCACTACCAAACCGTCCGGTTCGGGCATCGGCCTCAGCGTCTCGCAATACATAATGCGCCTGCACGGAGGCAAACTGCAACATTCCGTCTCCGGAAACAAAATGACGGTTTTCAGTATGATTTTCCATGTGCTGTAGCAGGAAAGTTAAAAACTGAAAGTTGGATAGCGTTGATGTGTCTGCGTCCAGTGTATGGAGATGTCCAAAAAGTCCCTCACATCGTCATTGCGAGCGAAGCGAAGCAATCCATAATACTGTTAATCACTGGATTGCTTCGGGCTGCGCCCTTACAATGACGCTTTTCGTAAGTAGCACATTAATAGGCTATTTATGACTGGGAGGATTTTCGTCATTGCGAACGCAGTGAAGCAATCCAGAGAGTAGCCTGTTTCTGGATTGCTTCACTTC
>JAIRZR010000331.1 GCA_031267155.1 Prevotellaceae bacterium
AAAACGAGATTATACGTTTGTTGAAGAACGAGTCTTAACAGCTACATGTCACAGGCGTGAAAAAGTTTCATGCCGTTTTATGGTTGCGCCCATTTTCAGCATGGAATGCCCATACAGGATAAATTGTTTCGGTATTCCATGCGGGCTCAACACATAATCAATATCTTGTATAAATTATGTATTGGCATTAGTATTCACTATTCTACTGAAAACAATAAATGCCATCTCTGTGTGATTTGCATATAGAATCAGGAAATTGCCGAAGAATCGGGACTTTCGTTACGCATAGTTAAAAGTCGCATATATTTGCACCATTAAAATGGTTTTTGAATTTCTAATAAAATGAAAAAATGAAAGTGATTATTTATTATTGTCGCTTCATTAGGGGTTATTCACATTCAATCCTTCGGATTGTGTCAACGCATATGCTATACAGGTCAGGAATTCATGATTTATAATTGATTTAAAGTCCGGATAATGTTCGCCTTCAAGAATTACGGCCTTGTCGCCCCATGCGTTTTTCATATTTGCAAGAGGAAAAATCCTGTCGTGTGTTGAAATTATTGCGACATCCCAGTTCATGCTGTTTTCCTTGTTTATCAGGGACAGTTCGTATAAGGATTTAAGTTCGGCAAGCTGGTTTTCGACTTCCCTGTCCGGCAATCTTTCGGCGATTTGCCTGTATGCGGATAAGCCTCCGCTTATCCGCAGATAGAATTTTTCGCGGCTTGCAGTATTAAACGACTGCATCGTTGCAAGAAATATTTTGAGGGGGATACCCTTATCCTCGTCTATCGGAGTCTCTGAACCGTTGATTGCTATCGCCTTTTTCACATTAAAGACAGATTCCGAATAAAAAGCGGCGACAAAAACCCCGTAAGACCATGCTGCGATTATCACTTCCGGATACAGTTTCGTGAAACCGAACTGTCCCGGCATGATATCCGTATAGTCGTAAACCGAAACCATGTCACAACCGGGGACGTTTATCCCCTCGAACACCTTATGGTCGAATCCCCAACCGTTGAACAGAAGCAAAAGCCGGCTGTTTCCCTCCTTTTTATGCCAGAATACTTTCATAAACCATATCCGTTTGTTCGTTCGACATTGCCGCCGTGAGCGAAAGGCGGATCCTTGCCTGTCCCGCAGGTACAGACGGATAGCGTACGGGCATGACCCATATTCCTTTCGACTGCATTTTCCGGGCAAGGCTGATGCACTTATCGTTTTCGCCTGTTATTATGGGGATTATATGGGAATCGCCCGTAATATTGTATCCGGCAAGTTTATCCCTGAGGCGTTTTGTTATGAGCTGGAGATGCTCGCGTTCCTTCTTCATCTCAACTATTTTTTTTATTATGAAATGGCTCCATAAAATATTTACGGGAGGGGCTGCCGTCGTGAATATCAGCGTCCGCGACCTGTTTATCAGCCATTGCTTTGTCGCGAAGTCGCATACGACAAAGGCTCCTTCCGAAGCTCCCGCTTTTCCCAGTGTACAGATGATGTATTCTATCCTGTTGACGAGCTGTTTATGATATGCGCATCCCAGGCCCGATTCGCCGGCGACCCCGAAAGCATGAGCCTCGTCCACATACAGTTTTGCCCGGTATTTTTCCTTGAGTTCAACCAAGCGTTCCAGATCTGCAGTATCGCCGTCCATGCTGAATATGCTTTCCGTAACGATATATACGGATTTGTATTTGCCTGCGGACTGCTCGAGTATCCGTTCCAAATCATTGTAATCGTTATGCTTATAGCGTTTCATCTCGCATGGGCACAGCTTAATGCCGTCGATTATGCTTGCGTGTACAAATTTGTCGGCAACAATAAGGTCGCTCTTTTCCGCAATTGCCGGCAGTATTCCCGCATTTGCATGATATCCCGAATTATACGCAAGACATTCCCTGCCATACAGTCCCGAAAGGTAATTCTCGAAATTCCCGGTACAGATACTGTTTCCCGTAAGCAAACGCGAAGATAAAGCTCCCATAATGAACTGATTCACATCAAGACTGTCGAGAAATTCCCTCTGAAATTCCCTGATACCCGAAATTCCCAAATAGTCGTTTGACGAGAGGTTAAGATAGGTTTTGCCCTTATATTCGATATAAACTCCGTCCTGCCGAAGCAGTTTCAAATCCCTCAGCAAACCCTTTTCCTCAAGTTCCTTTAAGCGGTCAAACATTTTCTTTGAAGAACCGGCACATTAATAATATGTGATAACCCTGATTTGCAGGGAATATGTTTTCTCGTCGGAAAGCGAACGCTTATTTATCCAGTTTCCCTGACTGTCATATTCATAGACATAAGAATAGTCAAAAGTTTTATTCCCCCTGTATGCCGAAGTTTCGGTATCCGGATTGTCGAGTTCGTCGTATGTGTAATCGGTTTCGTAGGTAATGCCTCCACGCTCGTTATGTTCCGCACGGCGAATGATTTGGTTTTTGTCGTTATATTTATACTCTATCCTGTTATATTTTTTGCCGTCGAGATGGGTTTCCTCTATAAGTCTGTTATTTTCATCATACTTATATTCAAAACTTTCATCGTTTACGTCATAAGCCTGCCGTTTTTTTATTTCCTTTTTACTGACATTACCCCTGTCGTCATAATAGTAAATATGAGTGGCAAAAAGCTTTCCACTTGAGCTTACTTCTTTTTTGGACAGTCTTTTACTGGCGTCGTACCGATATCTGGTATCAAAATAGCCTTTAACGGTCGGAGTTTCCCGATTTTCGGAAGAGATGTTTCCCGATTTATCGTATATTACGACATGCCTGTTTTTAAGCTCTCCTCCCACGTCGGTAGTGATTTCCTCCCTTTTCCGGCAATTTTTATCGAAAGAAAATTTCGTCAGCAAGACTTCATTCAAACCGGGATTGATATCGTTCAGTTTATACTGGGTTTCGCTGATGCTTTTTACATTACCTTTTAAACCCATCTCTTTACAATCCATATTCTGTCCCGAAGAAATGCCTGTAAATAAGGCTAATATTCCTGTCATAAAAACTCTTACAATCTTTGTATCCATAATAATTACATATTTTTAACACACAAAATTATGTATAAATGCCAAAACTGCAAAAAAATGTTCTGAAATTTCATTTTTCCGGCAAGCAGACGGGGCAGATTTACATTTCGCATCCCTTAGCTCGCACGAAATATAGTCAATCAATATGTGTATGAATCCTCGTTCGGCGTAGTGCGTTGTTTAAGGATTCCAGAGACTTCGTCTGTTGTCAATCCTGTTATGCCGGCATTTAGCAGTGTGGACAGCAATCCTTCCAAAGCTGCAAAGTTGGATTTTTGACGCGACAAGCGCCTCGTCGCCAATCAAAACGTATTAAATTACTGCTCATGACATATTTATTAGCCTATAACGAATCGTGTGGATAGATAAAAAATCATACCCTTTCAAGTTAGATGGTACTCCTGATGTTACTGCGGCTTTGACGGCATTGTAGAATACCAGCCCTTTGCCGCTGCAATTTTTGTGATTCGTATGATTATTATGATAATTTATTTCACGTCCCTAAAAGTATCGTTGTCCGCAGCCCGAAGGCCTTTCACACCGAAGGCCTTTCACAGTATATGCGTCGACACAATCCGAAGGATTGAATGTAA
>JAIRZR010000346.1 GCA_031267155.1 Prevotellaceae bacterium
TTTAAAAATATATGGACATATCAGACACTGCCAAATCGAATATCAGGAAGCTGTACTTCAAGGACACTTCCTTTGCCGATTTGATGAAACACCGGATTTACAACGTTTTGCTTGTATCGAGCAAATACGACGCCTTTATCCTGGAGGAAGACGGGCGCATAGACGAACAGATTTTCAACGAATATATAGCGCTGAACCTTAGATACGCTCCGCGTTTTACCCTGGTCGAAACGGAAGCGGAAGCCCGGGCTGAACTCGAAAAAAACAAATACGAGCTGATTATCACCATGTCGGACAGCGAGGGCAGCGACATAATCGACATTGCAAAGAGAATCAAGGCAAAGCACGGGGATATTCCGATAATCGTCCTGACGCCCTTTCTGCGGGAGGTTTCCCTGCGCCTGCATACCGAGGACGTAAGCGATATCGATTATGTTTTCAGCTGGCTTGGCAATTCCGACCTGCTTCTGGCTATAATCAAACTCCTCGAAGACAGGATGAACGTGAAAGAGGACGTTGAGAGCGTGGGGGTTCAGATACTGCTTTTTATCGAAGACTCTACCCGCTTCGCCTCGTCCGTGCTGCCATACCTGTACAAGTTTGTATTCAACCAGTCGCGCTCGTTTATGACCGAAGCCCTCAACGACCACCAGCAGATGCTTAGAATGAGGGGACGTCCCAAAATCCTGATGGCGAGAACATACGAAGAGGCTTTATCCATCTTCGAACAGTATTCCAAAAATATACTCGGGGTTATATCCGACGTCAGCTTTCCGCGCGGGGGAAAAACGGACAAAACCGCCGGAATTGACCTGTGCAAACATATCAGGCAATATAATCCCTTCATTTCCTACATTCTGGAATCGTCGGAAAATCAAAACCGCGTCTGTGCCGAAGAGCTTGGCATTCCGTATATCGACAAGAATAATGAAAAAACATTGCCCAACCAGTTGAAAAAGGACTTGCTGGAGAATTTTGGATTCGGGGATTTCATATTCCGCAATTCCGTATCCGGAAAGGAGATAGCCAGGGCTTCGGATCTGAAAGAGCTGCAGAAACTTGTGCTCGAACTTCCCGACGAGATTCTGAGATGGCATTTCATGCGGAACGACGTCTCGAAATGGCTGTATTCGAGGGCGATGTTTCCCTTAGCTTCATTTGTGGAAGGCTTGACGGTAAACGATTTCAACAGCCTGAACGACGTCAGGCAGGCTCTGTTCGACGCGATAGTACAGTACCGGAAAATAAAGAACAGGGGGATTGTCGCCGTATTTCGCAGGGAAAGATTTGACCGGTATTCCAATTTTGCCCGCATCGGTTCCGGCTCGATGGGCGGCAAGGGCAGGGGACTCGCATTCCTGGATTCCCTGATGAAAAACTATCCCGAACTCGAAGATTTTGAGGAACAGAAGACCCAGATAGGAATCCCGAAAACGGTAATACTCTGCACGGATATTTTCGACGAGTTTATGGAAACGAACAATCTGTATCCCGTCGCGCTTTCCGACATCCCGGACGAACTTATATTCCAGCACTTTCAAAAAGCCAAAATGCCGAAATCCCTGCTTGGAGACTTTGTCAGCTTTTTCAACGCGATATCCACGCCGATAGCCGTCCGTTCGTCGAGCCTGCTTGAAGATTCGTATTACCAGCCTTTTGCAGGGATATATTCAACATACATGATTCCCTACGAGAAATCAAGCAAAACGCACACGCTATACATGCTCGACTGCTGTATAAAAGCGGTTTATGCCTCCGTGTTCTACAGGGAAAGCAAGCTGTACATGGCGTCCACATCCAACGTCATCGATTCGGAAAAAATGGCGATAGTGCTTCAGGAAGTGGTTGGCAGCAACCATAATAACAGGTTCTATCCTTCGTTTTCGGGAGTTGCCCGCTCAATAAACTTTTATCCCATCGAGCCGGAACGTCCCGAAGACGGGATTTGCAATGTAGCGCTGGGTTTGGGAAAATATGTGGTGGATGGAGGCGTAAGTCTCCGGTTTTCGCCGTGTTATCCCAAGAATATATTGCAGACAAGCGAGCTGGACATCGCCCTGCGGGAAACCCAGACGAAGTTCTTTGCGATAAACCTGGCAGACGAAAAAAAGTTTAGGATAAGTCCCAACGATGTCGAGAGTCTTATGGAACTGAATGTTAAGGATGCGGAAGGCGACGGCAGCCTGAGACTGCTTGCATCCACTTTCGACTATAATGACAGGATGCTGAGGGACGGGATTTTCGAGGGAGGACGCAAGGTCATTACTTTCTCGAACATACTCAAGCACGACGCGTTCCCGCTTGCCCCCATACTGCAGAAACTGTTGAAGATAGGGCAAAACGACATGGGATATCCCGTGGAAATTGAGTTTGCCGTCAATCTGGAAGAGAAGGGCATGAATACGTTTAATCTTCTCCAGATAAGGCCGATAGTGGAAAACAAGGAGGTTATGCATGAGGATATTTCATCTGTGGACAAAAGCGGCGCCCTGATCTTTTCGAATCATGCTCTTGGAAACGGGATAGTCGATAATGTATATGATATTGTGTATGTTAAACCCGAAAATTTCGATGCTTCAAAGAACAGGGACATGGCTGTGGAAATTGAAAAGATAAACGCGCAGATGTCTGCCAGCGGTCTAAACTATATACTGATAGGTCCCGGACGCTGGGGATCGAGCGACCCCTGGCTCGGCATTCCCGTGAAGTGGACACATATCTCGGCAGCCCGCCTGATTATCGAAGCCGGACTGGCAAACTACAGAATCGACCCAAGTCAGGGAACGCATTTTTTCCATAACCTGACTTCTTTCAGGGTGGGATATTTTACCGTAAACGCCTACAATAATGACGGATATTGCGATATGGATTACCTGTCGACTTTCCCTGCAATATACGAAAGCCGGCATATCAGGCATGTGCGGCTACCGTCTCCCGCCGTGATAAAAATAGACGGGAAACTGGGTATTGGAATCGTGTTGAAAATTTAGATAATCGCAATGCATATTCTACAGACAGAGAAACATCCCTTACCGCCTTTCTATCCGGAACATGCCCGGTGGCTGTTTCTGGGAAGTTTTCCTCCCAAACGACAACGCTGGTCGATGGATTTCTTCTATCCCAATTTCCAGAACGATATGTGGCGAATTTTCGGTCTGGTATTTTTTAAGGACAGGAATCATTTTGTCGATCTGGCGGGAAAATCATTCAGGAAAGAGGCAATTATAGATTTCCTGATTGCAAAACACATCGCAATATACGACATGGCAGAAGAGGTGATACGGCACAGGGACAATGCTTCGGATAAGGATCTGGAAATCGTGAAACCGCTTGATATCACAGGCGTTATAGACCGACTGCCCGATTTGCGCAATATTGTAACAACAGGACAAAAATCCACGGATACGCTTATCAGCCGGCTGCAGCTGGAAAATATTGAAGTCGATTGTCCGAAAGTCGGCGGACATGCTGCGTTCTCAATACACGAAAGGGAAATGCGCATTTACCGGATGCCCTCTTCCTCAAGAGCCTATCCTCTTTCACTGGAGAAAAAAGCAATTATATACGGAGAAATGTTCCAATAAGCCCGGACAAAAAACTTGTAGTCACCACTATCCTATTCTGCTGGTGTGCAAGTCCGGAAAAGCAAGAACGCCAACAATCTGTTATATCTTCACATTGAGCTGTTTTTACCGACAGCCATTCCTGACCGCTTGCAGTTGACATCAAAGCATCCTTATATAAGTTAAACAGCTTCTATAGTGTTTTGATTGCTACTGCTACTTTTCCAACGTTTTGCTGGAATTTGGAAAATCCCACAATAACCTTTTGTGTTTCTGCCTGTATTGTACCAGTGAATTTAGCAAAGGATTCCCCAGCCTTTTCAGTCTATTGAATAAATCCCTGAGCGTTCAGTACAAATTTTGATTCATATATGTTACTTGCCATAGTGTTATTTTTTTTATTATTATAACTACAGTTTATTTATAATTTTATTAACAATAAGCATTACAAGTACGAAAACCAGTGCGAAAAATAAAAATGCTCCTATCATATTCTTAATATTTTTTCTGTTTCTGTTTACGTTTAATTAAATTCTGTACAGCCTTTTCAAAACCCTTCTCATACAGCTGGAATATTACAGCCTTTATCTCCGGTATTGAAGGCATAAAAAACGGTCTTGGTCTGATCCTGAATGAAGTGATAGAGATTATGACTTTGTTTGAGTGCAAACAGCAAAGCTTCATTCCAGTTTCCATTAAGCGATTTGGATATTGTCTCTTTCGGCTGTTTGCATCGAAATTTTAAATTATCAGCCTTCCGTTTTCTCACTTATCTTCCTCAAACTTAATGTCTCTAAGGCTATTCTTGAATTCCACGCCGGGCGTGAAAATCACCTTTACGCCTTTGATACTGTTAACGGTAAACTGCTGGTCTTCGTCCACGCCTTCACTGATAATGCTCAGGCGCATAGTTCCAAATTCGCCAAGTTTAACGCTAAGTCCAAGTTTGAGGAATGTTGGCAACACGTCGAGAAAGTTGTTCAACACGTTCTCAATATCGCCGCGCGTCAGCGACGACCGTCCGGCAATCTCCTT
>JAIRZR010000356.1 GCA_031267155.1 Prevotellaceae bacterium
CCGGCAAATACATTATGTTCGTACTAAAAATATCTTCTTTGAAATCGCTCATATTAAATTGATTCAAAACTATTGCCCCTGCAGTACATGCTCCGCAACAGGCTCCAAATAATTTCACAAATTTATAAAAAAGCACATATCCTGACATATTCTTTTAGAGTTCTTAACTTTAAAAAGCCCTTCGGGCTATCATGCTTCAAAAAAATTGAACGAATATTTTGAAGCAATAAAGGATTTTTAACACCACGCGCGGGACAGTTTGTGCATTGCAGACTGACGCCGTAAGGCGTCTAATATGAAAGTCCGTTTTCATTGAATCCGTAAGCGAGATTCTACAGCAGTTTTGCACCATATTCCGCATGGTTCGCAGTATTTTTTGTGATTAACGACGCGCAAAAATACTCATTTTTTTTCAAATCAAACGGAATATTCAAAAAAATATTTCCGTTTTCCATTTCTAAAAAAAGATATAAGTTGCAGTTCATTTATTACACAAATTCACATTTCGTCGCTTTCACCTCCATATTCCTGTCCCCGACCTCGACAATCCTGTATTGGATAGAAACATTGCTGTCGCCGACAGCAATGTTTTGGTAGCGGACAGAAATATTCCTGTTATGGATGGTATTTTTTCCTGTTCGGTAGCTCGAATTTGCTGTCACCGATAGCAAACTTTCTATCGCCGACCGGAATATTGCTGTCGATAAACGGAACATTTCGTTTCCCGACAGCAAAATGCGTCAGTTTTGAGTGCCGTGTCGAGGTCTGAAACAGTAATGTTCCTGTCAACGACAGAAACATTGCTGTTGCGGATAGAAAAACTCCACTGTTCGACCGGCACAGGCGTATTCCGTAAATGCAGCGGCGGGCTTGTGCATGGCAATGTTTCGCTTATTCTTCCTTTTTGCCCGTGAATGGCCGGAAAAACGCTTTCCCGGTTCCTCTGCAATCAGTATGGCGTTGGGAACATTCCGTTTCACGCCCTCTTTGCTTGAAGCGTAGCAGGTAAGTCCCGCCACGTAAGCCTCGCTGCCTGCAAGCGTCATCGTGTCCTGCAGTTTCCTGGTCAGCTGTGACAGCGGCACATAAAATTCGCGTAACTGTCCCACTGCCTTCACGTCCTTCTCAAACTCCGTCATGACAATCAGGGCTGCATATTTCGGATACTGTTTGGCATACTCGAGCGCCTTGAATACAAAAACATACGATTTGTCGCCCATCACAGGCAATTCGCGTGCTTCATCCTGAGCCAGTTCAACCAGCGACGGTAACAAATCTTCGTCCAATACTTTCAATGCTGCAAGTATCCTCTGCTTCCTGGCTTCATCTAATGAAAATGATATTCTATTATCCATTGTTAAAAATTTAAAGCGCAAAAAATACAAATAAATTTTTACATGTAAATATTTTTTAGGCGAAATATTATTTTAAGGCGCTATGGGATGCGAAATGAATAAGGTGTAACAGTTTTATGATACTGTGAACATAATGCGCATTGCGAAATTACCCTCCGGATGGGCTGTCAAAAATGACATGAATTATCACAAAAATATTTTCTCCAATATAATGTCACCCTTTCAGGGTTTGACATTATTTGCTTTATCGCTTTTTTCTATAATAGTTCCAACCCTTCGGGTTTATCTAATAAGAATATGTTTGTATATCAGCACAAAAAATCCCGAAGGGATGTTATTTTTATAGCAAAATAACAAACACAAACCTTACTAAACGCCGAAGGCGTGACATTATTGTAATTCATAAAATGGAACGCAATTATTTTTTAATGAATGTAACATTTTTAACACCCCACCCGACAGGGCATTAATATCAATAGAATTTGTCCAATACACCTTCACAAGCCCGTTAGGGCTTGAATCAACCGCAAGTTGAATGTGAGGATATTTTGTAAACAATTCCGCCATTTGCGGTCGCCCCTTTCGCCACATTGATATTTTATCTTCTCCCTGATGAAGAATTATTTGAACTCCTGCTTTTTGACGAATTTGAGTTACTTGATTTTGAATCGTTGTTTGAGTTTGACGAACGGCTCGGCGTTGTCGTGGTTCCTGATGAACGGCTTGGCGTTGTCGTGGTTCCTGATGAACGGCTTGGCGTTGTCGTGGTTCCCGATGAACGGCTTGGCGTTGTCGAAGTCCCTGATGAACGGCTTGGCGTTGTCGTGGTTCCTGATGAACGGCTTGGCGTTGTCGTGGTTCCCGATGAACGGCTTGGCGTTGTCGTGGTTCCCGATGAACGACTTGGCGTTGTTGAAGCCGAAGACGGATTTCTTGTTCCGGTACTTGACGACGGTCTTGTTGTTACCGAAGAACTTCTGGACGGCGTTGAATTTGTGACGCCTGACTGTCTTGTTGTTGTCCCGTCAGAACTTCGAACGGATGTGCCTGATGAGCTTCTTGTTCCGCTATTAGACGGTCGGGTTGAGTTGCTTGAACTTCTTGATGGCGTAGAAACCGGTCTGGCTTGAGCGCTGTAGCTTCTTGTCAGGCTTTGTCTGTTGTCGGAACTGCTTCGTATGCTTGATCTTGTCGATTGAACGCCTCCGCGTCCGCTATTATATACATATATATTGTTTGTCCTTGACGGAGTCGATACCCTGACATTGCCTGTATGGATGCTGTATCGGCTTGAGCTTCTTACCTGTGCATGATAATGACCGTAATAATGAGTGTATGGAACACAATATGGAGGCCGATACACCGGAGGTCCCCACCAGCCGCTTCTATACCTGTAAACAGGACGATAGCTGTAGTACGGATAGTAAGAAGAATATGCATGAGGATAGGAATAGCCGAACCATCCCGAACCGTAAACGAAATTCACCGACCAGCCATGCCAGGGATTATATGTCATGCCATATCCCCAGGTACACGGACGCGGATAGTAGCATCTGCCTCTCCACGGGCGATATCTGCAACCGGTGCCGTAAACAACTACCCTGCCCACGCGGTAGGAAGAAAGATAGCCTCCCGTATATCCCACGTAAACGACCTGAGGCGTAGAATGATATATATTAACATAACGTACATTGTAAACCGGAGACGAAGGCGGTATGATATTTATCTGAACCGGACGCCTGTCGCTCACAATCCAGGGACCTCCCGGACTTGAGCCGGCAAACCAAACTCCGTTATCTACAACATAATATGTGCTGTTCTCGTGAATAACCGTTCCCGAACTGTTAACCGCGTATCTCATGTTTGTACCTTCGATGTTTTCGAAGTACGGATCGCCGTCGTAAACCACTTCTGTCTTTGCAGTACTCCGGTCAATAATCGCAGCCTGAGGCACAAGCGACTCTCTGACTGCTTCCTGAGACGCCTTTGTGTTGGGTACGCTTGCAAGCAGCAAGTCCTTATTCGAGCCTTCGGGAATTTTGGCAAAATCGGCAGGCAAATCATTGAAATCGACATATTTCCACGTCCCGTCCAGCTTTGGCGACGAATACCATCTGCCGGACAGCAGTACAAAATACTGCTGGCTTCTTATATCCATCACTATCTGGTCGGATGTGTTGCTGATATACAGCATCATTGTATTCGGTATCGCTGCAAATGTGGGCGCTCCGTCCGTTTGAATCAACTCCGCGGGAACTGTGCTGACTATCACTTCGGGATAGAAGGAATTTTCTTCCATAACATCCTCATCATCCGATTTTAATGATTGTGCGACCTGACTTACGCTGTTTGGAACGGCAGTTTTGGGAATCCATCCCGAAAGCGGGGATTTGGATTCGTACCACAGCGAACCGTTGCTTAAATAAAACATATTCCTGTGTTTAAGAATCAGGAAAGGCGAGTTTGTTACCATTTCCACATCTTTGGTATCCGTAGCCTGCAGAATCGGATCGCCGTCGACAGTTACTAAAAGCGAAGGAGTTATGGTGTAGTATATAACCGGCGCGGTATTGTTCATCGATTTCGCCATTGACTGCTCGTTTTGGGAGTTTTCCAAATCTGACAGAATGTCATCCATTTTGATGGAAACATTATAAAGATTTTTCTCTATGGTTTTTATCAGCCCGCTTTCCTTGCTGGCAGTATATCCGTCGGGAAAACGCAAGTCGTTGACGCTTGCCTTCGTAATCGTTACCATCCTGTTTGTCTTATTGATCTGCAGATTTACGTCCGCCCACATCGAACCGAATACGTTATTGTCTCCTTCGGTGAGCATAAGCGCCGCCATGATGGACATTTTGTCCGTATTAAAACTTTCCGTCTCGGGTTTAAATATTTGTATTTTAGTGTTTTCATGAACCATCGACAGGGGCCAGCCGGTTTGCGCATTCAGAGATACACAGAGCGCAGATGTTATTATTGCCAGAAAGCATTTTAGCTTATTTAATTTTTTATGTTCCATAATATATCAATTTTTAAATTGTTTTATATATACATCAAAAAGTGTGCCGAAAAAATTTGAGCGGAATATTATTGTCATAATTCTGATATAAATATCCGGATTAGGGCGATGGCAAGGGTGGGGTGTTAAAAATGTTGATATTTTATATTATTTATTCGTACCTTTTTTTACCTTTGCAAAAAATTTCAGGCATGAATACAATAGACTGGAAAGGCAAGGCGTTAGACTGGAAA
>JAIRZR010000447.1 GCA_031267155.1 Prevotellaceae bacterium
ATTGATATGTTTATGATAAAAAAATTAGCGGCAATTGTTGTTTTTACTTTTGCATCAGTGTTACTGAACGCGCAGACGGCGGATTCTACAGGAAAAAAATCACTGGACAGAATCGTCGCGATTGTGGGAAACGAAGCTATTCTGGAATCCGACATCGATATGCTGTACAAGGATTTGCAGATTAACGGAGGCTTGGAAAACCTCGACAGGGATAAGCAGAGATGCAGTATCCTCAAGATATTCCGGGATCAGAAACTGCTGGTTGCGCAGGCAAAATTAGACAGTCTCGGTCAGAGTTCGGATAATATTCAAAGCCAGGTTGACCATAAAATCGCCGCCCTCATAGCGCAGTACGGAAAGGAAGCCCTGGAAGCTCACTACAAGAAATCCATGGAACTGTTCCGTGAAGAAAGCATTGAATATGAAACCGAACAGTCGTTTGCAATGTCGATGCAGGCCGTTCTTGCGAAAAAAGTAAAGGTTACGCCCACCGAAGTAACAAAATATTTCAAGTCGAGGATAGACAGGGACTCTGTGCCGACAGTTATCCCCGACCAGTATGTGGTTTACGAGATTGCAAAGAAACCCGATTCGGAAAAGGCAATTCTTGAGGTCAAGGAAAAACTGCTCAACCTGCGGAAGCGTATTCTTGACGGTGAAAAATTCCAGACGCTGGCAACGCTGTATTCCGAAGACGAAATAACGGCAATGCGCGGCGGCGAACTGGGACTGACCCCTCTGCAGGGATATGTTCCCGCGGTGCGCCTCGCCCTCAGCAACATGCGTATAGGACAGGTATCGAAAATCATAGAATCGGAATACGGTTTCCATATACTTCAACTGCTGGAGAAACAGGATGAAACGGGTCTTGTGAATTACAGGCACATTCTGATGAAGCCGAAATACAGCCTCGAAGATCAGGCTACCGGACTTGCCCGCCTGGATTCCATCCTGAAAAAAATCACGGCAGACAGCATGACATTCGAGGAAGCGGCGCTGCGGTATTCCGAAAATGAAAAGTCCCGCGAAGGCAGCGGTTTGATGGTGAATTACAATCCCTATAGCCATGAAATCCGGACAACTTTCTACAGGGACGAATTGAACCCCGACGACTATAAGGCGCTGGAACGTATTGGACCGGGCGAAATATCAAACCCGTACGTTTCGACGGATGCAATGTCGGGAAAGGTGCTGTACAAAATCATTATGCTGAAGGAATTTATCCCCTCCCATCCCGTAAACCTGAAAGATGATTTCACCTACATTTCAAAGCTGTACGAAAATAAAAAGCAGAACGAGGCGATCGAGGCATGGGTTTCGAAAAAAGCTGAAACCGAATATATCAGGATAAGCGAACAGTATAAGGGATGTCCATTTGTCAATGCGGCATGGCTGTTTTAGTTTGAAGTTTTGGAAATATGAGGAAAATACTGTCTGTCATTCTGTTTTTTGTTCCAATCTTGCTTGTTGCACAGATTCAGCAGGATACTTTGGCAGGCGGTACACAGCAGAAAAAAAGAATACGGATAATCAACAGCGATTATACGAAAACAATTGAGTCGGATTCCGGTACCATTTCCCGTTTTCGGGGCAATATCATGATGGAACATGAAAATGTTATCATGGAATGTGACAGCGCGGAACTGTCGCCCTCCGGAATTTTCGAAGCGTTCGGCAATGCGAAAATCACAAACAACACCACTGTCGTTACAGGCGATACGATGATATACAACCAGATGACAGGTAAGGCAAAGGTCTGGGGCAGGATAGTGTATCTCACCGACGAAGGTTCGACTCTTAAAACTTCCGAAGTGGATTTCGATACCGAAACGGAAATCGGCTATTTTGAACACGAGGGCGTTATCATCGATTCGTTCAGGATACTGGAATCCCGAAAGGGATATTATTATTCCAAAACCAAGTACTTTGAATTTATCGGGCAGGTGCAGTCCGACACGAAAGACTATGTACTGCAGTCGGATTCAATGACGTACAATACCAATACGAAGATTTTCAATTTTTACCGGAATACCCATATATGGTCAGGAAACGGATATCTGTATTGCGACAAGGGCTGGTATGACAGCGACAGGGATATCATGTTTTTTCACCGCAATTCATACATGCTGGCGGAAAAGCAGGAAATATTTGCCGACAGTATTTATTATGAAAACGGGGGTCGAAAGGGACGCTTGTATTCTAATGTCCAGGCGATTGATACTGCCCAGAAAACAATTGCCCTCGCCGATTTTGCCGATTTCGACATGAATACCGAAAATTTTCTGATGCGCAAAAATCCTTCGATTATAATATATGACGACAGGGATTCCGTTTTTTTGAGGGCAGATACTCTTTATTCCGTAACGCAGACATTAAAAATCCCTGTAAGCAAAAAGGATACGGCGGTTCTTGCTCCGGATACGATTGTGAATATTATTGATACAGTAGCTCCTGTTCCGGATTCGATTGTACATATTATTGATACGGTAGCTACTGTTCCAGATTCGATTGTACATATTACAGACACGATAGCTCCAAAATCAACTGTGTATATTACAGATACGGCGGCTTTTGTTTCAACTCCTGCTCCGGATTCCCTGTCGGTTTTTCCTGTACAGGATACAATAGAATATATGGACAGCACATATAAGGAACTGTTTGCTTTCGGGAATGCGAAACTGTACAGGAATGATTTTCAGCTGATATGCGATTCCATGTATTACAACAATGTTGATTCGATATGGAAAGTGTATCAAGACCCGATTCTGTGGAACGGTAAAAAAATGCAGATAATATCCGATTCGATGAAGTTTTATATGATAAACGGGGATTTCGATCATGCCGATTTCAACGGAAATGCCATGCTTGTTACTCCCGAAGGAGATCCCGACAGCACAATATATTTCAATCAGGTAAAATCCAAAAACATGAAAGCGCATCTGAAAAACAGGAAACTGAGTGTTTTCGAAGCAATGGGCAACCTGCAAACCCTCGCTTTCTCCCTCGCGGATTTTACGATGAACAAGGCGGAAGCAGGATCATTAAAAATAATATTTGACGAATCGGGGAAAACGAGGCGCATTGCTTATTATGAACAGGTAAACGCCGGCAACAATCCTTTTACGCTCGTGATGGAAAACGAAATACAACTGCCCGGATACAGGTGGGAAATTGATTTGCGTCCGAAATCGGGAAGCGAGGTTTTAAACAGACCTTTGCGCCCCTCGGAAAGAGCTGTCAGGGAAGCTTTGACGAAACCTTCTTTCCCGATAATGAAAAGAATAGAAGAACTGGAAGATAAAATTAAGAATAAATGAAAATGAACAGAGCAATTATTGAAAAATGGACAGACACGGTAACTCCATTTTATTACTACGACCTCAATATCCTGAAACAGACTGTCGAAGCCGCAAAAAATGAGGCAGACAAAAGAGGCTACGTTCTGCATTATGCAACAAAGGCAAACGCCAACCCGAAACTCCTGAAGATTATCTTTGCCGCGGGATTTGGCGCTGACTGCGTGAGCGGTAACGAAATTCTGCGCTCGATGGAATGCGGCGTCGATCCGGAACTGATTACGTTTGCGGGAGTGGGCAAGACGGACGTTGAAATCAATACCGGACTGGATAACAGCATCTTCACTTTCAATTGCGAATCCATTCCCGAAATGGAAAATATCGACAGGCTTGCAAAAGCGAAGGGAAAAACTGCACATGTGTCGATACGGATAAATCCCGACGTCGATGCAAAGACTCATGAGTATATTTCGACCGGTAAAAAGGAAAACAAATTCGGAATCAGCGCCTGGGATTTCGACAAAGTAATCGAAAAGCTGAAGGCGCTTGACAGTTTAAAGCTGATATCCCTGCATTTCCATGTAGGTTCGCAGATAACGGACATGAGCGTTTTTGCGGAGGTATGTTCGAGGGTCAACAGTTTCAATCAGTGGTTCAGGGAACGCGGATTTGATCTCGGACATGTGAATGTCGGCGGCGGACTGGGAATTGATTATCAGACTCCGGATGAAAACCTTATACCCGACTTTGCTTCCTATTTCGCAGTATTCGAACAGAATCTGAAACTGTATCCGGGACAGAAACTGCATTTCGAGCCCGGACGCTCCATCGTTGCCCAATGCGGTTCGCTGATATCGCGCGTCCTGTATGTAAAAGAGGGAAAATCAAAGGATTTTGTTATCGTGGACGCGGGAATGAGCGACCTGATCAGACCGGCGCTGTATCATGCCCATCATCATATCGAAAATCTGTCGTCAAACGCTCCTGAAAAAATATACGATGTGGTGGGCCCGATATGCGAATCGTCCGACTGTTTCGACAGGGATGTGCCTCTGGCAGAAACAAAAAGAGGAGACTTTATCGCACTGCGCTCAGCCGGCGCATACGGAGAGGTCATGGCTTCCCAGTATAATCTGAGGTCAATACCCGATTCGATGTTCTCGGAATGATGATGGTCGTGGTAAGTGTTGCCAGGGTGTACGACAAAATTTCGCATTTCAATTGTCCGCAAGGCATCAATATCAATAGAAAACTCTTTACCTCCCGTTAGAGGATGTTCAAAAAGTTCCTCACGTCGTCATTGTAAATAACCGTTTCGTACCTAAACTAAAAGCGGAATGACGTTTAGGGCATCAGGAGAGTTAAAAACTAAAAGTTGAATAGCGTTAATTAATTGTCCGCAGGACATCAATATCAATAGAAAACCGTTTATTTCCCGTCACA
>JAIRZR010000057.1 GCA_031267155.1 Prevotellaceae bacterium
TCATGGCGTTTGCCGGATTGCTGGCTCCGGCGGCAGTGGCGTATGTGCTGATTTCCAAAAATGCGGAATTGCGGAAAGACGCTGCCGGACGCTTTTTCAATTTCAGGGAAATGAAACTCCGCTATATCCTGCTTGCCTGTCTGATTATGCCGGCAAGCATACTGCTGATGCAGGCCGTTTCGCTGCTGTTCGGGTACAGTCCGTCACAGTTTACTATTACGGGTGGGTTTACTTTCTCGTCGGGCATTTTTCCCGTGTCATTCCTGCTCCGTTATCGCTCCCGTCATTGAAGAACTGGCATGGCATTCCTACGGAACGGACTGTTTGCGCCTGAGATTCAACCTGTTCAATACATTCCTGATTTTCGGGCTGTTCTGGGGAATATGGCACTTGCCGCTTTCGTCCATCAGGGATTATTATCAGAGCAACCTGCTGGAAACCGGATGGATACACGGCAACGCCTTTGGTTTCGATTTTCCCTGTAAAGCGTTCTCCGCCAAGCACTGTCGCTTCGATAAGAGATTCCTGCTTCGGGAATATGTTGCCGATTTCATTTTCGGGGACGGCAATTTTAGCGTCTATTTCGTCCACCGTAATCAGCTTGAAGGCAGCCATTCCGGGCATGGCGTTGGCGCCGGGTTCAATGGAACGCTCGGCAATCACGCCGGCGCGCGGCGCGTACAGCCGGCAGTCGGCGAGGTTCTTTTCCGACACGGCGAGCATGGACTTTGCCTGCCAGAGGGAGGCTCTCGACACATCGACGGTGTCCTGCACCGTTGCCGTGTTCAGTGCGGCGAGCAGTTGACCCTTATTCACCTTTTGCCCTTCGGATACAAACACCTGCTCTACCGTCCCCATGCCCGAAAACGAGAGCGAGAGGGCAAACAATTCTTCGACCGTACCCACGTAACTCCGTTCGCCGGTCGTCGCCGAGGGAGTATAAGAAAGGATAAGTTTGTTTTTCAGTAAATGGGGCTGTCCAAAAAGTCCCTCACGTCGTCATTGCGAGCAAAGCGAAGCAATCCAGAATACTGTTAATCACTGGATTGCTTCGGGCTTCGGGCTTCGGGCTGCGCCCTCGCAATGATGGGACTCGACCCTTTTGAGACACCCTCTTATGAAAATACGGCTTTTAGAGCCGTTTCCCAGGATGAGAAACAGTCTCATATCACAATTTATGGCTTTTATTTTTGCTGTCGTTTCGCTTTTTATAAGATCGTCTTCCATTTGTAATTATCCAAAATATATTGAGATGACTTATTAAGAATTTCGCATCTTTCCGCGTCTGTTTTTAGTCCGTACACAGCGTTTAATTTCCAGAACTGTTTTTGGTCATCAGGGAAACTGCCATGCCAATCTCCGTATATCCGACTTCGCCTTTCATTGCTGCATAAATATCGCTGAAAGCCGTTTTTGTTTTCATTATTTCCCGTATCCTTGCCTGCTGTTCGGGAGTAACGAAATTGCTCAGCGGCAATTCTCCCGTCTTCACATAATGAGCCAGATGCACTTTTATTGTGGAGCTTGCATAATCCCTTTTCTCCGCTATCTGCTCAACGCTCATGCCCTGACGGTACATGTCGAAAGTGATTTTCTTTGAGTCTCCCTTTGGCGGCGCGGAAGTTTTTTTCGATTTATTGCTTTTCCTTTCCTCGACTTTTTCGTGCATCATGGAATCCAGATCATTCTCGTCGCAATATTTGAGAACAATATCCAGAAACTCCTGTCCGTACTTCGAAACCGTCGCATGACCGAATCCGCTTAATTTCAGCATGTCGTTCAGGGTTTGCGGTAAAAATGTAGCCAGTTCGATCAGTCCCTGCGTGCTGACAACCGAATAGAGCGGGACGCCGAGGCTGTCGCATATGTCTCTGCGGTGATCCGTTAGCCTGTAGAACAGAATCGGATATTTTGCATCAATTTTCCGCGACGAATTTGTTCCGGCAAGGGCGTTAACCGTGAAAGCCGGCATGACAAGCGTACTCTTGGCTGAATAATACCCTTCAACAGTAAATCTGTCCCCGATATTTCTGAAAATATGCATCTTCCCTTCCATGAATCCGAATATTTTCCCCAAATCCCCGTTGTATGTCGAAGCGTTGGCTTTGCTGTCGGTAATGGCGGGGGACTTTTTCAGTTCACTGGAAACCGATTGCAGCGCCTTTAAGAAATAGCTGCCTGCAGCCGTAATCCGTTCCTGCAGTTTTTTCTCGTCAAGCGGAACCGCAAAGAGCAGTGAGCGCAGTTCGTTCTGGAAACGCGAGGCAATATTTTGCATGTTCGACAGGTATCTGATAATCGAATCCAGGAAAGTCAGCGTCTCGGAATTGAACGAAGAGAGTTTTTCTCTGACAAATTCCTTTAAACGGTTGAGGGTACTTATGGATTCCTGAAAGTCGAAGAGAGTGAACAGAATCTTTTCCCTGTATTCCTTTCTGGACGTGTCGAGCTTGTTGTTCAGTATTTCTATCGGCAGTTTACGCTCGTTGTGTCTGATGATATTTGCGTCGACATGCAGGCTGTTGCGGTTGATTTTGCTTAGCAGTACCAGCCCGTCCAGCGAGCGGCACCGGCTCAGCGCCACATACACCTGTCCCGGCGTAAAAGCCTGTCCTGCATCAATAATAGCCTTGTCGAACGTCAAGCCCTGGCTTTTGTGTATGGTGATCGCCCAAGCCAGCCGCAGAGGATACTGCTCGAAAGTCCCCAGCAGGGTTTCCGATATTTGCCTGGTCTCGGAGTTCGTTGTATATGAAATGTTTTCCCATATTTCGGGAACAACGAGAATGGGACTTTCCCCCGGACATTCAACATAAATCCCGTCGTTGCCGAAACTTGTGATTTCCCCGATTTTCCCGTTGAAATACCGTCGCGGCGTCTCCTTGTCGTTCTTCAAAAACATCACTTTGGCACCGACCTTAAATTCAAGTTCCGGTTCCGTGGGATATCCCTTTTCCGGATAGTCTCCCTTGATTCTGGCTTTGAACTTTTTCGATTCCCCTTTCAGCTTTCCAAGTTCTTCGGCATTGATACCGTCGGCTTTATAGTTGTGCGTCGTCAGTATGATGTACGAATCGTCCTTTGGAGGCTTGAAATCGGGCCTGTACAGACTTTGCAGCAGTTCGAAACTTTTATCCGATATGTTGTTGTTCCGCACTTCATTAAGCAGGTTGATGAAATCGAGATTGCTCTGTCGAAATATGTTGTCGAACTCAATATACACGGGCGGCTGGCTGCGAATTGCCATGCTGTCGAAAAAGTATATGCTCGAATAATAATCCGACAGCAACTGCCATTCCAGATCGTTGCATACCGGCGAAAGCTGATACATGTCCCCGATGAAAACCATCTGTACGCCGCCAAAAAGCTCGTTATGGCGATGCCTGAAATGACGCAGCACGGTATCGATCTCGTCTAAAAGATCGGCGCGCACCATGCTGATTTCGTCAATGACGAGCATCTCCAGATTCTCCAGCACTCTGCGGCGGACATTGCTCATTTTTATTCTGGATATGAGATTCTTCCTGCCTTCGCCGGTGGGAATAAACGGAGAAAGGGGCAGCTGGAAAAACGAATGGATGGTAACCCCGCCGGCATTGATTGCCGCGACGCCTGTAGGCGCAATAATCGCCATTTCTTTACTGCTTTGTTCTTTAAGTTTTTTCAGAAAGGTGGTTTTGCCTGTTCCCGCTTTCCCTGTCAGAAAGAGCGAACAGCTTGTGTAATTGGCAAAATTGTAAGCCATTTCGTAATATGGACTGATTGACTGCATATCTTTTATCGTTTATCAAGTAGCATGTTACATAATTTTTTATCGTTTTCAATCCCGCAAAAGTACATAATTTATTTGTAACCGCTCATGTTCTCCAAAAAAAGGGGTATTCCAAATGTCGGACTGTTTAGTACCTAAGAACCTGAGTTCGGGATAAGCATCCAGACCTCAAGGCAGTAATCCAAATCACCCTAATAGACACAAGTTTATTTTCCGCAGCAATCATCACTTCGGATTTTTTGTTATGAAATCATAATGG
>JAIRZR010000067.1 GCA_031267155.1 Prevotellaceae bacterium
GTCCGCTATGACTGCGATGCAATATTTTCAGCTGCAGGCGATGCGCGTAACGGTTTAATTCTGATGATGGCGCTGGATATTACAGTGTACAATATTTTTTGCGTTCACAATCCGCAAAAAATCTCACAGATAACGAAAGACCGCTATGACAGGGCTTTGGAATGGCTGCGTCGCGTATCCAGGGGAGAGGCAAATATCGACGGAGCGCCACTGCTCCCCAGCGAACATGTAAATTCTCCATTTTTAACAATATCAAATCGCAAACGCACAAATCATTATTAATATGACAATACAGGAATACAAGAGACTGCTTACACAGCATGCGGACAAAATCAACAGGCTGACACGCCGTGCAATGCCGGTAATTGCCGGTCAAACGGCAGTATCCCATTTCAAAAACAATTTTCAACAGTCCGGTTTTGTGAATAACGGACTGCACCCCTGGACGCCTTCAAAACGGATTGGAACAGGCAGCGGTGCAGGCAGTAAGGATAAAACACTTTTAAGCGGGCGAAATCACCTGATGAGCAGTATCCGTTACATCCCCGGCGATGCACAGGTAACAGTTACCAATAAAGTTGTATATGCCTCAATTCACAACGAAGGCGGCGTGATTCAGTCGCACCCGACAGTTACAAAAAAAATGAGAAAGTTTGCATGGGCAAAATTCTATGAAATCACGGGAGGCGCTCAAGCCGGCGTACCGGTACCCGCCGACGCACAAAAATGGCGGGCTATGGCTTTGACGAAAAAAACGAAGCTGGACATACGTATTGTCATGCCCAAACGTCAGTTTATGGGTGAGAGCAAAGAACTGAATGATAAAATCAGAGCTAAATTTGAAACGAAACTGTCTGAAATATTGGGATTATGAGTATAAAAGGCGTTACACACATATCAGTAAAAGAAGACCCGCAACCGGGCGCAATCTACCTCCCGCGTGGCGAATGGCGGACAGGCGCAGTCTATACGAGAACCGATTCCGTGATAGAATTTGTAATATATGACGGCTACGCCTATGAATGTCTGAAGCCGGGAGTTACCGGAGGCAATGACCCGCACGAGGATATAAAAGTCAATGGAGGAAACTGGAAATCAATGGGACAGTACGATGTAATTGCGACACGGATACTGCTTGCGAATTTTGCAGTAATAGCGGGCGCAGTCTTCTGGAACAGCCGCCTGATGTCGCAAAAGGGAACAGACAGCAGCGGGAATCCGTCCGATACCTTTACAAACTACAGGGAGGATTCCTCCGGCAACGAGACCGGGACATTCCATCCCAACGTTCTGATTGACTTTCAGAATGGACGGTTAAAAGCGAAAAACGCCGAAATAGAGGGCATTATTCGCGCAACCGGCGGCAAATTCAACGGTTATCTGCAGACCCCGTATGTCAATCTTGGCACATTAACTGCAAATGCTACGCTTAACCTGTCCTCCGGATTTAATTTCGTTTGTGCTGGCAACTTCACTTATGGAGTAAAAACGCTCTACCTGCCGTCTGACGCCTCATATAACGGCATGAACTGCACAATATTTGCAAGGTCATTTTCCAAAAACAGCGTTGCGGTGCGGGTGCGTATAACCGGAGGCGGGGACTTCTATTATCCGGGATACAACACGCAGATTTACGGCGTGGATGTCTTCAACCGCAAACTGAAACTTGAAGCCATGCCCAATTCGGGCAATACGGCAGTAACGTGGTATATCGACAATTACTGTGATTTTGACGAATCTGATTTAATAACATCATAATAAATAAATAATTATAAAAATTAATAAAAAAAATTAAGTAAAAAATGGCAAAAAAAGAGCTATTAACATTTCCCGACTTTGTTACGTTTTCCGATACGGACAAACTTTTCGGTTACAGTACCTCCGCCGGCAGTCCCGGTTTTTTCCGTGGCGATTCGATCATGAGAGGCGGGTATGCCTGCCGCCGGTGGAATACGGGCTACGCCACTCCCGCTGGCGAGGCAGTTGGCAATATCGACTATCTTCGCAACCTTCCCGGCATGCTGGGTCTTGGCTGCTATCTTGTCGATGAGAATCACGGCCGTCGCAAGCTCGACCCGACGAATCATTACAAACTGACAACCGGCGGCACTGCCGCGCTTGACGGTTCAATGGGCGACTACATGTGGGGATGGGTCACTCCCTGGTATTATGCCTGGTGGGTTGAAGGCAGTTACTTTTACGAGGCTGTCGGACTGACTCCCATTCCGGGCAAGCCAAACTATAAAATACCTGTCGCAAGCACCTCCGCCCTGGGTGTGAGCGTAATTGACAGGGATGCACAGAAAATGGTCTCCGTCATTAACACGTCCGCCCGTTATCGCGGACTTGACAACGGAACCACGGCGCAGTCTTACGACGGCACATACCGGTCGCTTCTCGGACGTGCCGCAACCAATGAAACCTGCGCGAAATATGGCGAATATGCGCGAAACAAGGGCGCCGACTGGGAAGGCTACTGGTTCGGAATGCACGCCGCAATCGGTATTCTGACACGTATTATCTTTGGGAACAGGAACATCCAGGCGGCATACAACGCCAATAAGGATGCTAACGGGCTTTACCAGGGCGGACTTGGACCCGGGGTCACGGAGTATTCCGGCTCGAATTGGGACAGCCACTTCGCCTACTATCCCTTTCTCCCCACCAGCGTCGGCGTGGAACTGGCAGACGGCGTGGGCGTGGTAAACTTCGCCGTCCTGAACGATTCATCCACGACCCTTCACACCGCGAAAGTCCCCGTTTTTTTCGGACTGAAAAACTTTTACGGCTATCTTGGTCGCCGGGGACGCGGCGAGCTGATATCGAAAATAGCTGGCGGCGCGGGCGAACATTATGTATGTCCGTCTTTATACAGCCCCTATTCAATGAGTTCGCTCGCCGGAATGATAAAGGCAAATACCGTGCCGGCAACGCCCACCGCAAACACATGGACATATATAAGTCAGATGGCAATGCAGAATTTGGCGGCAAGCCCTACCGTTTTGAACGGCACCTCGGCAACCTTCTATTGCGATGCATTTTACAACGACAATGCCGCGTCTGGCCTGCGCGTGCCGTACCGTGGAGGCTCTGCTAACGATGGTGCGATTGCGGGTCTTGGCTGTCTTTCTGTTTACAATGCTGCCTCGGCGGTCAACGTTAACATCGGCTCGCCCCTCTGCGAAGCAAATGAGGACTGGAGCCCGGTCGCGTTCACTGTGTCCTGATGAACATCGAAAACCGGCTGACATTGAGAACAGAGTGCGCCACAAAAAAACAAAGCACCCAATGCGCGAAGCGCATCGGAAAATTTTTTTTTTGGTTCTTTACTGTTGCATATCAAAAAAAACATGTACTTTTGCGACGAAAAAGGCTGTTTTTCCTTGAGCCGCGTCTGGCCTGCGCGTGCCGTACCGTGGAGGCAATGCTAACAATGGTACGAATGCGGGTCTTGGCTGTCTTAATGTTAACAATGCTGCCTCGGCGGTCAACGTTAACATCGGCTCGCCCCTCAACTTTGAGACACGGCTGTACGTTTGCTTCCGTGTCGAAAATTAAGGAAAAAGGCCTCGCCACATGGCGGAAAATAAACTATACAGAAGGTGCTGGTAGCCCGCAGGGGTCGAAGGTAAGAAAAAGTAACAAAGCAGACGTAACACATGACACTGAATGAAACGGAAAGGACACATTTCGCAGAAAATTACGACGGCTGCAAATTTTGAAGACGCATTCTACGGGTACTCCGACCAAAAACACGGACGCGGGTACATCAAAAAATATGAGGAAAACCTGAATGCAAATCTTCAAAATTTGTGTCGCTCGTATGAATCGGGGACTTGGCAAACATCGGATTATAAATATAAACTCATTTATAATCCCAAAAAACGCCTGATAAGCAAACTTCCCCCGGAAGACCATATTATCCAGTGGGCGGCATTAAACCACTGCGAGGATTTCCTTTACAGCACCCTTATCCGGAACTCCTGCTCATGCATAAAAAATAAGGGAACACACTTTTTTGTGCGCAGGCTCAAACATGACCTGTTCACCTTTCCCGAACAGACACAGTATTTCGTCCAGCTTGACATACATCATTATTTTCCAAGCATCAATCATCAGTTGATGAAAGAATGCTACCGCCGGAAGATAAAAGACCCGAAACTGCTTTCATTCATGGACGAATTTGTAGACAGCTATCCGCAGGGACTGCCGCTTGGAGTAAAAATTTCACAGCTGCTTGCAAACCTGTACCTTTCCACATTTGACCGCATTGCGATTCAATGTTTTGGAATTTACGACAATACCGAAAAGCGCGGCTACTGGGCGGGACGCTACATCTCCGACAAATTCGTATCGTGCCGGACACGGGAGCAGGCCGATGAACTTGCACACGGAGTGCAGTACCTGAGCGAAAAATTTGCAGGGTATGCAAGGCAGGGACTTCGATTCTATTACCGTTTTGCCGACAACATTGTCATCCTGCATCACGATAAAACGTTTCTGCATCTTGTTACCGAACTTGCAATCATGCATCTCTCACGTGATTTTTTGCTGGAGGTAAACAGAAGCTATAATGTCCGTCCGGTTCATTCCGGCGGGATTGACGTCTGCGGCTATGTCTTTTTTCACGACCATTTGCGACTGCGAAAGCGCAACAAGCAGGCTTTATGCCGGCAGGCTGCAAAACTCCGTAAAAAAGGGCTTTCCAGGCGTGACGTCAGGATACAGTGCGCCTCGCGGGCAGGCTTTGCAGGCCACGCCAATACAGGAAATTTGTTAAGAAAATTAAATATGGAAAAGCGATTGGGAAAAGTAATCAGCAACCGTAAGAAAAAAGCCCCCTTTCAGGGAATGCTTATTGAACAGAAAACGTCAATTGAGGACATAATCTGTCACGCCGGCGACAGTGAAAATGAAAAATTAATCCTTCTAATTGATTATATCATTGATGATTCGGTGATAGAAAAAAACGACGACGGCACGCCAAAGCAGCGTATTGCCGTGAGGTACAGAAAAATAGATTCCATCGACAGCCCGGAAGCCGACGAACCGGGCTATCACTGGAGCGAAAAGGAATATTACTCATTTTCAGGCTCCAAGATTATGATTGAGCAGGCTCTTGAGGACTTCTCGAAAGACGACCTCCCTGTAGCAACCGTGATCAGGGAATTTATTAACGAAAAGCGAAAGAAATTTTATAAATTTACATAATGGTAACAGAATCAGTACATAACAAAAAAATGTCGTTCGAGAAATACGATAATACACATTATATTGTATATCTGAACGAAAAGGTAACGGAAAATTACCGGAACGAAGATGGAGACACCTTTACGGCGTTCTCCTATGCCGGCACGGAAACGGACGGCGGGACTGTCATCGGCATTGATCCGGACGAGCAGATTCAGGACGCCCTGATAAACGGCGTTATACGCACACGCTATACCGTTAGCGTTGAGGATGCGATAAAAACGCACCAGGCTATTCTGTTTAACAGCCCGGAACACGCAAAAGCCGCCGATTACAGAGCGGAATTTACTCAATTTAACGAATTCAGGGAGAGCTGTATTGAGACGGTGAGAGGCTGGCTCGAATAGGAAAAGCCCCCGGTCGCCGGCGGAACTCTAACCCTCCGCCGGCGCAAAATGCGAACAGACCGCATACCCGAAGGCAATACGCCTTCAGCGCGGTCTGTTCGCATTTATATTTGTTAGAGGCGACAAAAGTATTCACTTTTTTTGGAAAAATTAAATAAAAATATGAAAATCATTGACATTGTATCGTTTAACCGAGAGTTACTGGGCAGAATCCGGGACACGGGAATCCGTCTGGACGACTGCATGTATATAGATATGTATAACGAATTTCAGCTGATGCACGCTGAGGGCGAAAAAATAACCTACATTGTAGCCGTTCTTGCTGAAAAATACAGTATCAGCGAGCGGAAAATTTATTATCTGATAAAGCGTCTAAACAGCGACTGCAAGTAATTTGCAGTTAAAAACGCTAACAGACAGTATTTTAAATAAAATATTGCCGTACTTTTGCCGAAAAAAAGTATGGCAGAATGTAATTACAGACAGCAGTATGGCGTGATAGTCATCTGCAAAGACGAAAAAGAGCAGCAGGAGGTGTACGAAATGCTGCAAAAGCTGGGTTTAACTCTCAAAGTGGTAACGGTATGATTATCGAAGTAAAACATCACTGTAACGATTTCAACAGTTACCGTGCCGCACGTGTAAAATCGTTATTTAATGCCGAAAACGGGTACAGCTGGGAGCGTACTGCTGATTTGCCGGTTGAGAACTTTGAATGGAAAATTGGCTTGATAGTTGGGCCTTCAGGAAGCGGCAAAACGAGTATCGGAGAACGGATTTTCGACCGGCAAGCGGTTTATGACCTTTATTCCGGCTGGGACAGGGACAAACCCGTTGTCGACTGCATTGCGCCCGACGGCGACTTTAATACGGTAACGGGAGCGCTGGCGGCGGTTGGACTGGGAGACGTTCCGGCATGGCTTCGACCGTTCCATGTTCTGAGCAATGGCGAAAAATTCCGGGCGGGACTGGCACGCCTGATCTGCGAACATCCGGAACAGGCTGTTATCGACGAATTTACATCGGTAATTGACCGTCAGATTGCTAAAATCGGAGCAATGGCATTTGCAAAGTCATGGCGACGCGGCACGGGACAGATCGTTTTGCTGTCCTGTCATTACGACATTATTGAGTGGCTGCAGCCGGATTGGGTGTATGACACGCGGGAGGCACGGTTCAGCCGTGACTGTCTTCGGCAACGCCCAAAAATCGAACTTCGGGTTTATAAAGTCAAAGGAAGTGTTTTCAGGCATTTTAAACCGCATTACTATTTAAATTTGCCGCTGCCCGTTGCCGCAGAGTATTTTGTTGGCATGGTCGGGAATGAGCCGGTTTGCCATATTGCGGTCTGCCCTTTCTTTACTGCAAAGGCATACCGGGCAACACGTCTGGTAACAATGCCGGAGTGGCAGGGTGCGGGTGTCGGAACGGGGTTCCTGAATTTTATCGGCGAGTATCATTTACAGGGCAACGGTCGCTGTGGGTACAAATATCCGACGTTCTTCCATACCTCGCATCCGCAGTTATGCGCCGCCCTGCGCCATTCAAATGCATGGATACAGACCGGAGCAAGTCTGTACGGCACAAACAAGGCACGCTCCATAAAAAGCATTAAACGGTCAAGGAAAAAGAATAACAAATTTTTTAGCGACGGAAGCATGGGCTGCATTACGGGATACGGCGGGCACTTTCGGGCAGTGCAGTCATTCAAATACATCGGCAATGAAAATTGAAATACTTGGTAACCCAAACACTCATGCATACGGACTGGCGCATGATTCGGTAATCAAACTCGGTCATAAAATCGTTAATCGAGCAGAACTTGTCCCCGACATAGCGGTCGCTCCACTCCTGACAGACAGACTTTCAAAAGAGGAGTTATTACATCCGGTATTCGGCACTTTAATTTTCCATCCGTCGCCATTGCCGTATGGTCGCGGAGCATCCGCTATTCGATGGGCGTACCGGCGACAGGAACCAATAACCGCCGCCACATGGTTCTGGGCAAACGGGCGGTTAGACGCCGGAGACATTTGCGAACAGGAAATCATAAAAATTGATTACGGTCTGTCGCCACGCGCGTTCTATGAGCGGGACATTTTGCCAGCAATGGTCAGAACGCTGGAGCGGGCGCTCAAGTCGATATCGTCAGGACATCAACGAAAAATACCTCAAATCGAGCAATATGCCACATACGACAGCATCATTAAATAGCATAATACACGGCGACGCAAAAACAGCCCTTGCACGCATTCCCGATGAATGTGTAAACTGCTGCATTACGTCGCCGCCTTACTGGGGATTGCGCGACTACGAAGTCAACGGACAAATCGGCAGGGAAAATTCTCCGGAGATGTACATCAATGCTTTGCTGGACGTATTTTCGGAAGTCGACCGTGTTTTGAAGCCCGACGGAACATGTTTTGTAAACATGGGCGACACATACGCCGGGGGCGGAGGCGGGACTGCCCGAAACACAGACACCGGACAGTATTTAAAGCGTTCCAAATATTCGTATATCCTTCCGAACGGAGCGGCAAAATCAGTGATGTATCGCGGCACGGACAGGCAAAAGAGCCTGCTTATGATACCGTACCGCTTTGCCTGGCAAATGGTCGAAAAATCGGGCTGGAAACTGCGTAACATAATAAACTGGCACAAGCCCAATCAAATGCCGTGCAGTGCAAAAGACCGGTTTACGGTTGACTTTGAACCGGTATTTTTCTTCTCAAAAAACACACAGTATTACTTTGAACAGCAGTTTGAACCGTATTCAACACCATTTAACCGCTGGGGAGGCGTTAATCTGGACACGGCACAAAGCAAAAGCGCGTGGTCGGAACAGACAGGACAAAACCTGTACCGTAACAGAAACATGCGTCCGAATCCCAAAGGTCGGAACATGCGCACTACCTGGTCAATAAACACGAAAGGCTTCAAGGGCAATCATTTTGCCGTATATCCTGAAAAATTGGTCGAAAGAATGATTCTCGCGGGCTGTCCGGCAGGCGGGACGGTCTTAGACCCTTTTGCCGGTTCAGGTACAACATGTATTGTGGCACAAAAAACAGGCAGAAACTTTATAGGCGTCGAACTCAATCCGGAATACATCGAAATTACTAAAGACAGGCTCGGTTCTGTAAAGAATTATTCTTTGAACACCGTTCAAACACCGTTCAAATGTAAAGCAAATGTAAAGTAAATGTAAAACACGGGGACGTTTCGTTTTGCCGCCCGTTTTTTTTAATCACTGTTTTTTAGTGTGTTGCCAATTCGCTATTCGGATGCTTCGTTTTGCCGCCCGTACTGGTGTCCGCAGTTCCAGCCGCCATTTAATATTATAAAATTCTCAGGATTCGTATCTTCAATTAATCCGGAAGGCAATCCTGTTTTCTTATCTATCTTGCACTGATGACCATCTATATCCCCGGTCAGGATTACCGGTATCTCCGACTTGTGAACATACTTTTTCTTCGTAAGATGTTCGCAGAACTCGCGGGTAGTCGTGAGATTGCTGCCGACGTACATGTACCATTCCAGATTCAGGTCATCGCCGATGATTTTGTTCCGCTGCGTTAAGAATATTCGGCATTCCAATTCGACATATTTCTTTGCGTCCTCGCGGGACATGCCTTTTTCGGTCAGTGTTTGAATTATTGTACTGTAACTGTCCCTGTTGACATATCCGGCTTGAATGAGGTCGAATAATTCGAGTGGAATATATTTCAGCAAGATTTTTTTTTGCTATCGCTACACCTTCTTCGCCAATATCGATTTTTGGCTGGGATTCTTTTGGAATGTTGTAACCAAAAAAATCATCATGCACGCAACTTATTAAATTTATTGCTTCCGAAAATCTATCGTCAGAGAGAATTTGGGTATTTACGAAATTTGTTTTACACCTGAGTTCGGGATAAGCATCCAGACCTCAAGGCAGTAATCCAAATCACCCTAATAGACACAAGTTTATTTTCCGCAGCAATCATCACTTCGGATTTTTTGTTATGAAATCATAATGG
>JAIRZR010000171.1 GCA_031267155.1 Prevotellaceae bacterium
AAAGGAGTTACTTCAACCATAAGAGTTGCATACCAAAGATATATGTACGCTTAAAAAGCGATTTTCCTCTGCGAGCCTGGCTCTTTCGAGCATTAACTCATGTCTGTGTTCTTAAAGTCTCTGTTAGACAGGTAATACTGGTCAATTTGCAAACGTGGTTTCACTGTATTCTGTACAGCTATCCAACACAAAGATAACCGACCTTTACGCTATTTAAAGATATATTTACTTCAACAGTTTCTGCATCCGTTCCATTTCCCGCTGATGGTAATTGATCGAAGCCTTTACTTTTACCGGATCATAAATATGTACCAGCGATGGATTGTATGGAGTTTTGTAATACAGTACATTCCATGTTACCACCAGCAGTTTTCCGGAATAGCAATCAAAGCTTTTTTTCCCGGCTTTCGTATCGCCAGACTGTTAAATTTGTCCTTAAACCGGGAGTTTTTCATTCCTGAAATAACCCACGACACCTGTACCAAAATCGTACGCAGATATTTGTTGCCTCTAGTGGTTGCAGTGCTTTTGTATTTTCCGGCAGATTCGTCGTTCCCCGGGCGCAGTCCCGCCCAGCCGGCTATCTTTCCGCTATCCTCAAAGACATTCATATCTCCGCCTGTTTCGGCTATTATGATCATGGCTGATGTATCGTCTGCTCCCGGTATGCTTTTTAACAGTTCCATCTCTTTACTGAAATGTTCTGTACATATTCTTTCCATCTGTTTTATACACTGTACGATCTGTTTTTCAAAAAGATCATACTCCTCCTTTTTCCATTCCAGTTGCTGACGGTGGTGCTCTTTCATGTTCCCGGTCAGAGATTCCAGCAACTTCCCGGACTTTTTCCAGTTCACAGGGGTCGGTTTTTTTGTCGATAAGAGCCTGTATGATATTCATCACACTTTTTGTCCCAGGATTGCTCATGCAACTGCTGATGCGATAGCCGCACATTACCATTATCCTGTCCATCTCCTGAAGGGTGCCTGTCAGCTGTCCCTGCAACCTGGTGTACTTCCGGAAATAAACCCGTAATTCCTGAATCACCGGACCGGGTATCAGGCTGCCGCGTAACATGCCTTTGTGTAGCAGTTGCGCTATGCGCCGGGCATCCCTGGGATCGCTTTTAGCCCCTGGCATCTGCTTGATCAGATACGGATTAACCAGCATTAATTCAAATCCCAGTTCTAAAAGGATGTCCCGGATGGGAACCCAATAAGTCGCCGTACTTTCCATAGCGACTTTTTTTACTCCTTCCGACTTAAGATATTTGCCCATGGCACGTATCTGAGGGGTGGTGGTATCATACGTTTTGACAGTATACTTCTGCCCGTCGTATATTGCACAAAATATACTGTCTTTGTGCACGTCTAATCCTGATGTTTTCATCTTTATTACGTTTTATTTTTATTATGCAAAAAGTAAGCATTCCTGTAATTTTTATCCGTCTGTGTGGAAATCAAAAATTTTCATGTACATTTGTGTTCGTAAAATTTTAATAAATGGTTTAACTGATTAAATAAAAAAGAAATGAAAAAAAGAATTTGCATGATGGTTACTGGAGTTGTATTTATTTTACACGGCTATGCTCAAACAAACGGGGACGAACACAAAATACCCAAACAATCGTCTCCCGCAAATTTGGCAAATTATCGTTTGACGATTGATGTTACAGAAAGAGAGATGAACGGCAAATTTCTTAAGCGTAATATTTCCAGCGGGAAAATAATCGAACTGTCGCGGGTATCTATTGTTGATAATACAATTCAGCTGGAAGATGTGAGTGCGACAGGGATAAGCGAGCAGGGACAAATGAATACCCGGAAATTGGATGAACTGGAAGGCTTGAACTTCAAAATACTGGGTGATAATTTCACCAGTCTTGATTTCTATAAGAATTTCCCGCCTGCGCAAACTGAGTTAATTCGTACGATTATACAGGACAGGGTGACTTTTGAAGTTTGGGGACAAATGTATTTGGACAGTTTGAGGCTGAATACTTCTTTTCATCCCGACTTGTTCAAAAATCACCAGGCCGATTTTGAACAGACAGGCAATTTCAATACGCAAAAACTGAATATTACATGGTTAGGCTATTCAAAAATCAATGGAAAGGACTGTATTTTGGTTTATTTCAAATCCATGTACAGTCCTTTTCAGGTAGATAATGATACGATGACTGTAAGCGGACGTTCCTGTTTTTGGGGAAAGATATGGATTTTACCGGATACGAGACAAATTGAATATGCAGTAATGAATGAAGACATGCTGTCTCACATAAAGCTTAAGGTCAATGATTTTGAACAGCAATTCAATAAACAGCGAGAGGTAATATACGAAAAAGTTGAATAGAAGATGAAACAGCTTAAACAGTCAAAATGTAAGACTTGATAATGAATTGGCAGAATAACAGCGACTAATCTCCCTCCTTCGGATGGCGTGCGTGCATCTCAATATTTCGCTTTTGCCTCTGCCACGACATAAGTGCTTCCGCCGATAAAAATCAGGTCGTTTGCAGACGCTTTTCCAAGAGCTTTCTGTACAGCCTCGTCGACCGTGGCGACAATTTCGCCGTTCAGACCCGCTTTCATACATCTTTCCGCAAGTATTTCAGCATCCATTGCGCGGGGTATTGAAGCCTGAGTGAAGAAATAGCGGGCGTCTTCGGGCAGGAGGGGAATGATGCTGTCCAAATCCTTGTCGCCGACAATGCCCAGAACAAAATACAGCCTCTCATAATCCTGTTCTTTAAGCTGTTTCATGGTATATTTCAATCCATGGGCATTATGACCCGTATCGCAGATGACTGCCGGATTTCTTCTAAGCGTTTGCCATCTGCCCTTGAGACCGGTATTCAGCGCAGTGTGTGCCAAACCGTTCTGTTCGGCTTCCCAGCCAATTTCGAACGACTGCCTTTTCAGTACGGCAAGCGCTGTCAGAGCCGTTACCATGTTTTTACACTGGTATTTGCCTTCCAAATCCAGCGAAGCGGTAAACCGGTCGTTTTCAAACAGCTCATTATTCAGTGAAGCAAAAGCAAACGTCTGTTTACCCGGACTGTTTTCGGAAGATAGCAGCGAAAGGCAATCTTCGGCAAAAAAAACGGGAGAATCCGATTCCCTGGCTTTTGCAGCAAAGACTTCGGTCGTCTGTTCGTGTTTTTCACCGATAATCACGGGTACGCGGGGCTTGATGATTCCCGCCTTTTCGGAAGCTATTTTTCCAAGACTGTCGCCAAGAAATTCGGTATGATCAAAACCGATGTTCGTTATCACACAAAGTTCGGGCATTATGATATTTGTAGAATCCAGGCGTCCACCCAAACCGGTCTCTATGACAGCGACATCGACCTGTTTCTCAGCAAAAAACCAAAACGCCATCGACGAGCTTATTTCAAAAAACGAAGGTTTCAGATATTCGATGAAAGACCTGTTCTGTTCCACAAAATCAATCACATCGCATTCGGGGATTTCCTGTCCGTTGATTTTTATCCTTTCCCTGAAATCGAACAGATGCGGCGAAGTGTATAATCCGGTTTTATAGCCGGCAGCGTGCAGCGCCGAGGCAATAATGTGGGAAACGGATCCCTTTCCGTTCGTTCCCGCCACATGCACGGTCTTGTACTTCCTGTGCGGATGCCCGAAATGTCTGTCAAGCGAGACGCTGTTATCCAGATTCGCTTTGTATGCCGCTTTCCCGATGCGGTGAAACACCGGCAAAGCCTCATACAAATATTGTATAGTTTCCCTGTAATCCAAAATTATATGCCTACTGTGTAGCTTTTTCCAGCCGCTTCATAATCGAGAAAATAAACGCTGCCGACAATATACAGCATATTACAAGTACGCCCCAAAATGCGTACAGCTGCAGTTTTTCCCAAAAGAGCGCCATGACGCCTACCATCAGATTGCCTATAGCCGTAGCCGCCAGCCATCCGCCCTGCATCATGCCTTTGTATTGAGGCGGAGCGACTTTCGCAACGAAAGACAGTCCCATGGGAGACAAAAACAGCTCGGCAAGCGTAAGCACAAAATAAGAACTTATCAGCCAGTTTGGAGAAACAAGCACATCCGAAAGTCCGTCGCCGATTTCAGCCGGAGATGAAAGCCCGAACGAAGCCGACATCATGATAATGAATCCGACAGCTGCGATGCACATGCCATAGCCTATTTTGCGCGGCGCCGAGGGTTCCCTGTTCCTGTTTGCAAGATAGCTGAAGATCGCAACCGATACGGGCGTGAGAATCACAATGAAAAGGGGATTGAACTGCTGGAAAATCTGTGGGGTTATCTTTATTGATTCCATCATTCCTTCGACATTGCTAAAGTAAAATGCAACCATCCCGACCAGTCCCAGTACGCTTATCGCTATGCCCTGTACAGGCTTTTTCTTTCCCCCGAACAGTCCCACAACAGCAATATATATGCCATAAATCACTACAATGAAAGGCAATAGCGAGAGGAGGGAAAACATCATGTTATGCATGGGAGAAATATCGCTGGCGGTGTAGTTTTGGGCGAAAATCGTCATGCACGCCCCGTTCTGGTGAAACGACATCCAGAAGAATATCACTACAAAAAACACTAAAAACAGCGCAATCATACGTTCCCTGACCTGTTCCTTCGTCAGTATGACAACATCCGAACCTGTCTCCCTGGCTTCCTTAAGCTGCTGTTTATGCGTTTTGTCCGCATGTTTCCATGTTTTCCTGAATAGCAGGAATATTAACAGCGATATTACCAGGCTGATACATGCAACTCCAAACGCCATGTTATAGGATTTGCTTAAGGAATTGTCAACATAGTTTTTTGCGAAATTGACGGGAAACTTATCCGGATCATTCGGGTCTCCATACAGCTTGGCGTCGGTGATTTGAATAGCGTTTATCCTTTCTTTCAGGGCGGCAATCGCCTGACTGTCTTTCGGGTCGCGACTGTCAAGCAGCAGATAGTCCTTCTTTGACAGCTGTTTTGCAGGATCGGATATTAATCCCGCAGCGCTCAACTGTGCAAGTCCCGCAGCCTTCAGGTTCGACAGGCACTTGATTTTTTCCTGCTCTGCGGACAGGTCAAGAATTTCAAATGTTTTGAAGTCGTTCAGTTTTACATAATTGTTCGGTATGCTTGCGTCGTATGTGAAGTTTTCGCTTCGCAGAAAAGCGTTGTTGATACTGTTGGCAACGCTGGGAGCAAAGAAGGCTCCGATATTGATAAACATGTAAAAAATGGAAAATGCGATATCGCGTTTTCCTTTATATATGTCGGATTCGTAAAGATTGCCGACAAGCGCCTGCAGGTTCCCCTTGAAAAACCCCGTCCCCATTGCAATCAGCAGCAAGGCTCCGTACATCAGTATTTTCCCCATGGTATCCGCCTCGCTCGGAACGGCAAGCAGCGCATATCCCGAAAACATTACGACTACGCCAAGCAGGATGGTTTTCCCGTATCCATAAACCTTGTCGGCAAAAAATCCTCCTATCAGAGGCAAAAAGTAAACTAATGCAAGAAAAATGCTGTAAATCACACTCGCCGAAGATGACGATAATCCGAATTTCGCTTTGATATACAGCACAAGAATGGCTAACATGGTGTAGTAGCCAAAACGTTCCCCCATATTGGTTAGGGCGAGAACAAGCAGTCCTTTGGGATGTCCTTTCATAATTATAAAATTTTAAATACTAATACATAAAAAATCGTGCAAATATAAGGAATTTTATTATATAAACGAATGAACGTGCAAGAGGGCATTACAAAATGTCGCCTACAGCCCTTTGACTATATTTTGACGCCCTTTCGATTTTATCTTGCTGTGGAAAAATTCGGCATCGACCAGATGACGATAATCTATACCCTTTAAGAATATTTGTCCTGTTTTTTAGAAACATTGGTCTGCGGGAAATATAGCAGTCAGTTTATTTTGCAACAGTTTCTTAGAGTCGGCGTTTGTCCCTGCATTTGTGCATTTCGGCAGTGTTTTTTACCGTTTCATCATTTTTTTATCCGGGAAATGTTTCATTGTCCGTAAATTTGCGGCGAAAATGATATGTCTGTAATTGTAAATAAAATTGTTTGATGAAGATAAATTATAAAACAGCGTTTGTATTGTCGCTTGCGATAAGTTTACTGGTGAATGCTATATTTTTTATGGCGTTTTTCTATGCGCGCGAGATTCCCGGAGGAGCAATATCGCGCCATGTTCCGCAGTTCGATTTTTTACGGACAATAGTGAATGTCGTTTCCCAGTTTATATTTACATTTATCCTGTATGTACTTATTTTCAATATATTCAGGTTACGTACTTCGGAAAGGATAAGGCTGCTGATTATCATCCTTGCAACATCTGTCATTACCTATTTCCTGAGCATTTCGATGTCGGAACTGCAGTTGGATATTTTCAATTTCGAGAATCGTCCACGATTCAGAAAAGGACTTATCAGAGGCGAACTGTCACGCGACTACATGATTGCGGTAGTAGTCGTCCTCTCGTCGCAGTTAATATATCTTTCCCAAAAGCAGCAGGAGACATCCCTGGAAAACGAGGCTTTACGCGCAGAATATCTGCGAAGCCGGTACGAGGCTCTTAAAAATCAGGTCGATCCCCATTTCCTTTTCAATTCGCTGAACACGCTTAATTCGCTCATCAGGGTGGATGCCGACAAGGCACAGGAATATGTTCAGCAACTGTCGTATGTCTTCAGATATACGCTGCAAAATGAGGAAGTAATCCCCCTGAACGAGGAACTGAAATTCACCAGGGCATACTGCCATCTTATGAAGATACGCTACGGAAACAATCTCAATTTCGAATACAGTATAGACGAAAAACTCTATGACTGCCTGATAATTCCATTAAGTTTGCAGACTCTGGTCGAAAATGCAATAAAGCACAATGTGGTCAGCAACAAACAGCCATTGACCGTGAAAATTGAAGGAAGCGGCGAATCGATAAAGGTCTCGAATCCCGTCCAGTTGAAAAAGGAAGTCGAAAGCGGCGAAAAAATCGGTCTCGTGAATCTTGCGGAAAGGTATAAACTGATGTGGAAAAAGGACATTGTGGCAGTAAAAAACGGCAATATTTTCGAAGTAACAGTCCCGCTGATGAAAAAATGATTTTGATATGAAGGCAATTATTGTAGAAGATGAATTTATTGCAGCGGAAACGCTTAAAAACCTGATAGGGGAAATCCGGGAGGACATCGAAATCCCGGCAATCCTGCAGTCAATCGAGGAAACGGTGGAATGGATGGAAACCAATCCGTCTCCCGATTTGATATTTATGGACATACATCTCGCCGACGGCTCGGCGTTCATGATTTTCGACAATGTGGAAATCAAATGTCCGGTCATATTTACCACCGCATACGACGAATATGCGCTGAAAGCTTTCGAGGTAAACAGTATCGACTATATCCTGAAACCGATAAGCAAAGCCGCCCTGGAAAAAGCCATATCGAAATACAGGAATTTCATGGGAAATGCTTCCCAAAACCAGACTGTTATAAACAATTTGCTGGAGAGCCTGAAACAGTACAGCAAATCGTATAAAAGCTATTTCCTTGTTCCCGAAAGGGACAAGCTTATCCCCCTGGCGCTAAACGATGTCTATTATATTTACATAGATACAAAGATCGTAAAAATCGTAACATCCGGCAATGACAGCCATTACATCGACAAAACACTCGACGATATAATGGAGGAACTGGATCCCGGCAATTTTTTCAGAGCAAACCGACAGTTTATTATCTCGCGCTCGTCGGTCAGGGACATATCCCTGTGGTTCGGCAACAAATTGTCCGTAAACCTGAAAATCCCGGTACCTCAAAAAATAATAATAAGCAAAGCCCGGGCAAAGGAATTTAAACAGTGGTTCGCAGGATCAACGAGATAGGGAAACGGGATCGTCGGTGGCTGCGGAAAAACAAGACGACCGCCATTTATCATTGTAAACAGAAGCAATCCAGTGATTAACAGTATTCTGAATGCTTCGCTCGCAATGACGACTTGAAGGATTTTTTGGACAACCCCATTTTTTGTGAAAAGCTGCAAGTTATAAGCCGGAGCCTGCCGCCGGCATTTGAAGCATGTGTTTTCTATTCGATTCCTATATATTTATGCATCTGTACCGATAAAATCCATTGGGTATTCTGTTTGATATAGTCTATTATATAAGGAGTAATTTTTTCGTGCACGCTCCATTCCGCCTGCAGGAAAAGCAGGCAGGCATCGGTCAGGGCGGCATTTTCTTCAGCCCATTCCAGATCGGCGGGGTGTTTTATAATTACTTTCAGTTCATTTGCCCTTTGCAGATTTTCTGCGAGGGGCGGACTGTTGAGTTTCGGAGACAGGCATATCCAGTCCCATTCTCCCGTGATATGGTGATTTCCCGAGGTTTCCAGAAAACATGCCAGATTATTTTCCTTCAACAGCCGGCAAAGAGGTTCCAGATTATGGACAGTCGGCTCTCCCCCGGTAACGATAACCGTATCGGCGCCGGCTTGCAGAACATTGTCCACAATTTCACTGACGGGAGTAAGCGATGATCTTTTCGCGTTCCATGTTGATTTGCTGTCACAAAAATCGCAACAGACGTCACATCCGCCCAGACGGATAAAAAATGCGGCTTTTCCGCTGTGACAGCCCTCTCCCTGAAGGCTGTAAAAACTTTCGTACAGGGGCAGGCTGTCCGTTTGATTCAACGATTCCATAATATATAAGCGGATTATTAATCACAGCACACTAATCATTCAGCCTTTTTCTCAGCTTTTCGCCTTCGCTTTCGTATCCGGCTTTTCCGAGCAGGGCAAACATGTTTTTCTTGTAAGCCTCGACGCCGGGCTGGTCAAACGGATTCACATTGAGAATATATCCGCTGATGCCGCACGACTTTTCGAAAAAGTATATCAGCTGTCCTATGATATAAGCGTTCAGTTCGGGAATTTCTATGCGGATATTCGGTACGCCGCCATCGACATGCGCCAGCATTGTTCCCAGTTCAGCCATCCTGTTCACCTCGCTGATCCGTTTTCCGGCGAGGAAATTCAACTGGTCGAGATTATCCGCATCTTCGGGAATAAGAACCTCTTCGTGAGGCTTTTCGACGCTTACGACCGTTTCGAACAGAATTCTTTCGCCCTCCTGAATATACTGTCCCATCGAGTGCAGGTCGGAAGTAAAATCCACTCCCGCCGGGAAAATTCCCTTCCCTTCCTTTCCTTCGCTTTCGCCGAACAGCTGTTTCCACCATTCGGTGAGATAGTGCAGTTTAGGATTGAAGTTGGCAAGAATTTCGACTTTTTTACCGCTGTTATATAAAAGACTGCGTGCGACGGCATACTGAAGACAGATATTTTCTTCGGCAGGGACGTCGGCAAACGAGGTTTTTTCCATATCGGTGGCGCCTTTGAGCAGTATCCTGATATCTATGCCGGCGACCGATATTGGGAGCAGCCCCACGGGTGTAAGAACGGAAAAGCGTCCTCCGACGTCGTCGGGAATAACAAATGTCCGGTAATCCTCCTGTTCGGACAGTTTGCGCAACGCTCCGCGCGACCGGTCGGTGATTGCTACAATTCTCTCTCTGGCGCCTTCTTTGCCGTATTTCTGTTCGATATGCCGTTTGATAATCCTGAAAGCGACAGCCGGCTCTGTTGTGGTTCCCGATTTTGAGATAACAATGCATGAAACCCTTTTGTCTTCAATAAAATCAAGCATTTCAGCCAGATAATCTTCGTCCAGCTGATGTCCTGCAAAAATAATTTTCGGATTGCCGCTGTCGATATACTGGGCAAAATTTGAATTTAAGGATTCGATAACAGCTTTCGCACCCAGATAAGACCCGCCTATTCCCGTCACAATCACGACGTCCGATATTTCTCTAAGATTTTGGGAAACCGATTCTATTTCGGAAATATCGGATTCGTTAACCGATAAGGGCAGCCTTACCCATCCGAGAAAATCATTTCCCCTGCCTGTTTTCTCATAAAGCGATTTATTTGCCGACACAGCCTTTTCGACGAGGCTTTTTTCAGCGCTTTTATCAACGAATGGAGCTATACCATCCACATTTAAACGAATATCCATATCATAATCAATTTTACTATTGAGCCGCAAACATAC
>JAIRZR010000172.1 GCA_031267155.1 Prevotellaceae bacterium
CGGAAACATTGACTTGAGACTGGCCGCCGAATACATGCTCGACAGCAGTTTTGACTCACATCTGGAAAACTCTAAAAACAAACCGCTTGCCATTGCAGATGAGCATCTGCTGGTAGAAACCTCATATCTCAATCCTCCCCTCAACTTTCATCAAACAATCCAAAAAATAAAGAAAAAGGGATACCGCATTATCCTTGCGCATCCCGAACGCTATCTGTACATGGATAAAAGCGATTACAGAAAACTTAAAGCGGACGGCTTTCTGTTTTTCCAATTAAATCTGCTTTCTCCCACAGGATATTACGGCAGACAGGTACAGGAAAATGCGGAATATCTTCTCAATAATGATTTTTACACTTTTACGGGAACAGATATACACAGTCTGGAATCCCACAGACAGGCTTTCAACATCAAATCACTTACCGCCAAACTGACCGACAGAATAAATGTTCTGATTGAAAATAATCGGCAACTCCTTTTCAATTGAAATTTTCGTGATGCCTTGCCAAAGTTACCAAAAACTATGTGCAAATCTGCAACTTTGCGGTAAACAGAAACCTCCAAAGTTCTGAACTGCCATCAAATAAATCTCCTGATTAATGTCAGGAGTCCGAAAATTACCTCCCTTAGCGACTCAAAATAATATTTCGCAAAAAAAATGGTTTTAATATCTGTTTATTTCGCATCCCTTAATCGTTTCCCCATTTTACATTTGGATGCTTGCCCATAACTAGTTCTATACTGCCGCCATTCATGATATCGGCATAGTCAATATAGCATCGATTATAGTCATGTCCATTCAGTTTTGCCGACTGGATATAAACGTTTTCCTGTGAATTTCCGGATACTTCCACTATAAAGGTTTTTCCATTGGGAAGATTCCAGACTATGCTGTCGAACAGGGGAGACGTAAGTTCAAAGCGTGTTTCGCCCGGACATACCGGATGAATCCCGCTCGCCGCCAGCACGTACCATGCCGACATTTGCCCGACGTCCTCGTTGCCGATCAAACCGTTTATTCCCGTCCTGTACGCATGATCGCAGATGAATCGCGACCAGCGCTGGGTTTTCCAGGGTTCGCCGAGGCGGTTGTACAGGAAGGGAATATGATGTACCGGCTCATTGGAATGGTTATAGAAATCGTTCCAGAGAAAACTTTCGGGCGTGTTTAAAAACATGCTGTCCAGATCGGCAACGGCAGCTTCCCGTCCGCCCATCAGTTCTGCCATTCCGTCCACATCGTGGGGGACAAACCAGCCCTGCTGGTATGGATTGGACTCGGCGCAGCCATAATCATGCTGCAGCCGTCCTTTGGCTGGCAGCGGCGCGAACGAACCGTCGTTTTGCCGTGGACGAAACCAGTGCATCTCCCTGTCGTCCCAGATATTCCGGTATGACTGCGACAGCTTGAAATATTTTTCCTGTTCGGACATTTTTCCCAGCAGCCGGGCAAATTCAGCCATACACCATTCGGTATAGGCATGTTCGAGCGTGCCTGAGATGCTGCCCGAATGTCCCAGCTTTTCGTTACCGAAACGTTCGGTTGTCGCCACCGCATATTTCCATGCGTTTTCCGTATTGAACCCGCGAATGCCTTTGGCGTACGCATCGGTAATGACGGATATGGCAGGATTTCCCAACATGCAGCCGCTGTACGCGTTCAGCAGTTCCCAGCGTTCCAGATAGCCTTCTCCGCTTTCTTCGGCAAGCGTAACGAGCGAATTAATCATGTCGTTCACCACTTCTGGCGAGATGATGGTAAGCAGCGGCATCTGGCTTCGGAAGACGTCCCAGCCGCTGAATATCGTTCGCTTATGGAACGAACCGGTTGTATGGACTTGACGGTCGCCGCCGGTGTATTTTCCATCCACGTCGGCAACCAGGCGGGGATCTATCATGGTATGATACAGGGCTGTGTAGAAGATCTTGCGTTGTGCATCCGTTCCGCCGCTTACGGTGATTTGCCCCAGCGCCCTGTCCCACAGCGTGCGGGTCTGTTCGCAGACTTTGTCGAAATCCCAGTTCGGAATTTCCGATTCGAGGTTTTTGCGTGCGCCTTCTTCGCTGACAAACGAAATGCCGGTTTTCATCAGAACCTGTTCATTTGCAGAAGTCTTAAATTCAGTGAAAAAGCCGATATGCTTTCCTTCATATTTCTTCACATTGCGGATGATTTGCGAACCCGCCACAATCTGCTGATATGCGTCGCTGACAACTTCTCCGCTGCGCCGCACCTGAGCATCGGGGATATTGGCGCTCCATACGCCTGTATTTTTCAGCGGTTTCGAAAATTGTGTATAGTAATATACAGTATAGAGAGCCTTTCCGGCGCCGTTACCCCAGCCGCCTCCTTCGGGCGTACATTCCATCCGTCCGGAGATAGTGCGGTCATCAAGGATATTCAGTGTTTGCCATGTGGATGTTCCTCCGACCCTGCGAGCCAGGTCAATTTGGATTCGCGCGGTCTCGCTTTTCGGATATGTGAACCGGAGTATGCCGGCGCGGGGCGCAACGGTCGCTTCCGTCCGGATATCATAATCGGTCAGATGCACGGAATAATAACCGGCTTTTGCCGTTTCGCTTGCTTTGTCGTATCGCGAACGGTAACCTTCTTCCGGCTGCTTGCCGGCAACGACTTTGAGATCGCCGGTCGCAGGCATGGTCAGAAAATTGCCCAGATCGCCATACCAGCCGATACCACTCATTTGCGTCATCGCAAAACCTTCGATCGTAAGATGTTCGTAACTGTACCCGCTGCCATTGTCGCCTCCGGTAATGGTGTTGGGACTTAATTGTACCATCCCGAAAGGGGAGGCGGCGCCGGGAAAGGTTTTTCCAGCCTCATAACCCATTGTAGTGGCGCCAATAAAAGGATCAACAAGATCGGAAATACGCTCCTGCTGCACTGTCTGCCGGCTGCCACAGGCACATGCCAGCAAACATAAAATAAACGGAATCATTGTTTTCATATCTGTATCATATTAAAATTAACGGTACAAATGTACATAAAATTAAATTGGCAAAATATTATCTTGAGATGCTATGGGTAATATCTATCCTCCTCAGCAAAGTCTCTAACTTTACACGGATAACGAAAATACGGATTTAGTCCGGGTAAATGGTATGTCATACCGATAAACGACGGCAAGCTTATCACTTCGCTTTAGGCGCTAAATTGGCGATATTGAACACTACATTTTATTTTACATTCTTAAAAATATGCAGTTTTAAAAAAATGTTTACCTTTGCATTCTAATTAAAGAAAATATGGACGTAGAAAGATTAAGTATAATAGTAGGTATAGTTGCTGTGTTGCTAAGTGGGGTATGGTTTTTGATACTGCGCATCAAATCAGCAGGCGCTAAGGACGAGAAACTGGATGCGTTGACAGATGCGGTCAAAAACTTGCAAGTGGAATTGAAAGCAGATATCAACAGGGTCGATGTTAAAATCGACAGGGTACAGGCAGATTTGAAAACAGACATCAACAGGGTACAGGCAGATTTGAAAGCAGACATCAACAAGGTACAGACGGATTTGAAAGCAGACATCAACAAGTTGGATGCTAAAATAGACAGGGTGGATGCCAAGATTGACAAGGTACAGACGGATTTGAAAACAGACATCAACAAGTTGGATGCTAAAATCGACAGGGTGGATGCCAAGATTGACAAAGTACAGACGGATTTGAAAACAGACATCAACAAGTTGGATGCTAAAATAGACAGGGTGGATGCCAAGATTGACAAGGTACAGACGGATTTGAAAGCAGACATTAACAAGTTGGATGCTAAAATCGACAGGGTGGATGCCAAGATTGACAAGGTACAGACGGATTTGAAAGCAGACATCAACAAGTTGGATGCTAAAATCGACAGGGTGGATGCCAAGATTGATAAGGTACAGACGGATTTGAAAGCAGACATTGAAAAGGTAGATGTTAAAATTGATAAGGTGCAGACGGATTTGAAAGCAGATATTGAGAAGTTGGATGTTAAAATGGATAAAATTGATACCAAGATTGACAAGGTACAGGCGAATTTGGAATTAGACATTGAGAAACTGGATACTAAAATCGATAAAGTGGACGCCAGGATTAACAGGGTACAGACGAATTTGGAATCGAAGATTGACAGGGTGCAGACAGATTTGGAGAGGGAAATATCTTCTGTTAAAGAAGATATTGTGAAGGAATTGCAACTCAACAGTCGAGTTGACAATTTGTATCGATTTTTGGAAACCGACAGGCAGTTATCAGAGGACAAGATAACAGTCGGTTAAGCGCACAAACGGAAATATACAGGTTCTCTGCTTTCCTTAACGCGAACTGAACGTTTTTTGCATTTTGCTCTCAAGCGGAGACGTGGAAAACCCGAAGCATTTCAGTCTTGATAAAATTTTCAGATGTTCACGTATGGAATAGAATCTGTTAAATTAATAAATATCAAACATTAGTACGGTTATTTTTATGAGAAAAAGTATTTTATTCAGTCTGGCATTTATTGCCATTGCCCTGTACAGCTATGGACAGGAACAGACGTATGAGCCGCCTGTGGCTCCCCCCGAATACCGGCGTCCGGCAGGTTACGATCCCGCACAACACCGTTTCCCGCATTCGATTCAGGAACTTCACGAAAAATATTCGGACGGGATGATGGAAAAAGCCGAAAAGGAATACAACCGTGTCCTTGAGGTGAACGGAAACGGCAAGTGGAAACCCTCGCCCCGCTCGCTCGACCGTCACACTGCGCCAGAATGGTTTCTTGATGCTAAATTCGGAATGTTTATTGACTGGGGACCCTGGTCGATTGCCGGATGGGCTCCTGCCGGAGGACATCGGGCAAACTATCCCGACTGGTATGAGTTTGATATGGATGTAAGAGACCAGTACATCGCATATCACGAAAAAAACTGGGGTAAGGATTTCTATCGCGACGATTTGCTTCCCCTCTTCAACGCGGCAAAATACCAGCCCGACCGGCTGACCGATATCGCCGTCGAAGCCGGAATGAAGTATGTCATCCCGTTCTGCAAGCATCATGCCGGATTCTGTCTCTGGCCCTCCTCATACACATTCCGCGACATGGGCGACCTGCACGGAAAAGACGCGATTCGCCCGCTGGTTGACAACTGTAACAGCAGGGGACTGAAATTCGGATTCTATTTCAGTACCGAAGAACTGGAATATCCGGTAATCAGGCATGAGGGCGGACTGGAAATGAAAAAATGGTCGGCTAACAAGCTCAAAGACAAAGACGGCTTCTTCCCCTATACTCCCGACATGGAACATCTTGCATCGGGAAAGGTTGCCGTCAAGGACTTTATGCGCGACTACATCATTCCCCAGGCAGTGGAATTTATCGACAGCTATGATCCCGACATTCTCTGGTACGACGGCGAATGGAC
>JAIRZR010000189.1 GCA_031267155.1 Prevotellaceae bacterium
CTCACAATACTTTGAGTAAGAATCCTGATAAAACGTATACACCTCGAACACCTGCTCTATGCGCTGGAATAACAGATAAAGTATGGGACGTTAAATTTGCATTTAAAACTCCGTATATAGATGACAATTGAAATATGACACTACCTATATTTCATGGTCTCAATTATAATGTTTTCTAATAATTTTGACAAAAGATTTCCATGCTTTTTCATTACCATGAATCCTTAAATTCGTACAATACCAGAATTGCCTCCACAAACAAAAAATATCGAAAGAATGTTGAATAAATTTTTCACGTGATTGTTATTCTTGTGATTAAAATTGAAGCAGGATGCCAGGATTTAAGGATTATTACGCCTCATTTATAATCCAGTTATCGTTTTTATGATTTTATGTCATAGCGAGTAATGAGAAATCCTTCATTTTCATCATATGTTATGCCAAACAGGACACTGTCTGTTTTATCTACACAAAACGAAAAAACAGTTGTATCGACTTCGAAGGTTTTTATATAAACACCGTTCCAGTCAAAAACAATGATTTTTTTGCCTCCTGTCGTCCGTACATTGCGTTCTCCATATCTCTCTCCAGAATAAAGCATATAACAATACTGATCCGTTCCATATACTCCTTTATAAGACATCACACAGTCATCATCCAGGATTATCCTTTGTGCATAACGTCCTTTAACATCATACGTTTCATATTTTTTCGTCAATGACACTGCATCTTTCTTAACAGTATAAAATTCCAGATTATCACAATAATGAGTTCCCATAACAAAATGATTGCCATTGGGACTTGAGCGTAAGGCCCCCTGATATATAAAAAAACGTTCGACGGGATCCATTTTTTCTCCACGAAAAGGATATTTGCCCATATTACCGGTTGTTTTTCCATTTTCATCATACAATTTGTAACGCCCCTCTTCATATATTCCGATTCCGACAAACCCGCTTGATGTTGCGGCAATATTGGCAGGCCGGTCTTCAAATTGATATTTCCGACTGATATGTGTTTGAAGAGTATCCACAATGTCTTTGATTTCATATTCATAACAACGTGCGTTTTGCATCTGAAAAACGTTCAATCTGTTTCCCGTTCCCGATACCGATAATTTTAAGGGTAAAATTATATCTTCCGGTCCTTGCCCGACACTTAAAAGCCTGTTATTATTTACATCAAGAACCGTTATTGCCTGTCCCTCATAAAAATCATAAAATATTATCAAAGAATCAATGCATACAATTTCTGCAGGCTTACCTATCAGACAGTCAATACTAAGCGTTTCCCCATATAACTTGTGTTCTTTTCCAAAAAAAGATTCCGCAGTTTTGTTTTTTCCGCACGAACACAATAAAACACAAAATACTAATATATATCTATTCATTCATTCATTCATTATATTTAAGTCCTATACAAACTTATTACAAGTTTATCAAAAAATGCCTAATTAATTAAAACGAGGACTATTTTCCCGTTCCAATTATTTTTCATTTTTAGCCTTTATGACTACTCTTTTTTAATATTGCGGCTGAGGACATTCCATCATATAGATCCCTTTGCAGTAACCACACCATTCATAAGGGCAAGTTGAGGAACAATTGCCCAATGCTGTACAATCTGTATCTTCACTTGCCAATGCTTCAATATTAGCTAATCCAATAGCTGACAATTCACTTTGCTGCGTATTTAAATTCAGTTTACAATGCACAAAACTGCCCCGCACGTGGTATAATTCTTTTTCAAGCATTGTTCTCCGTATCAGCTTTCTGGGAGTTAATACAAGTCTTCAGAATACAGTATATCTTTTATTTTTGTAATCTGTCCACAATCAAAAGCAATATCGGACGCTTCCAGGCGATCTACAAATCTGCCTTTTGATGTTAAAAATCCCTGATCGCACGGTTTTTTAGATACTTCGTCTGGAAATCTCTGATAAATATCATTATGACGCAAACCGATTTCAATAAATTGAAGCTCGTTGGACAAATTGGACGTTTTTCGATTTAATCTTTTAATTGCAGCGCAAATTATATATTCCTGCGTATTGTCTATCATCGTTTTTATTTTAGACGGCGCCGGTTTTCACTCCGGCACCACTGTTTTCACTGTCGAAAAGGCGTAGGTGGTGAAATATCCGATTCCTCCGCCGGAAATATTGGTAGTGATATTTGAAGCCGGACCTCCGAAAAACGGATTTTCGCCGTTCATTTCCTGCTGACACTGGTTTATGAACTCATAATAGCCCTTTTCTATACGGCAAAGGGAGAAGGTAATCGTGTCTCCGGGACTGAGATATACACGTGGATTCCTGTTTTCGCCGTCATCCCTGTTTTCGATCTTTTCCCTGTCCCGTTCGTCGCTGAATCCCCGTATCATAAGTCCGTTTATATACTGTCCGTCGAGCGTCGCGTCCGACATCGGCGAAAGGCGGTCGATGGAAGCCAGAATGATGGAATCGTTAAGCCTGTATCTTCCCAGATAATAGTCTTCGCCGGGAGCGTCCTGCGCATAAAGATTCAGCGTGTAGAATCTGTTTCCCATCAAACTCATCTCCTGTATCGTTACGGAATCGACCTCAACGGCGCTCAGCATCGTCGATGTGGCAGTATATGTTTCCCTGATCCCGTCGCTGTCGAAATCCGTTTCGACGCTGAGCGAATAAGTCCTGCCGGGGATTCCGGCGGTTCTGCTTACCGTCACATACAGTCCGGGGACGGTATCGACTTCGTGGAAACTGATCAGCGTGTTGTCCGAGCTTATCTTCACAGTCGCCCCGGAGATGCCCCTGTTAGGCGCGGTGTCGAAATACGGGGACGAGGCGGAGACCTTTATTGCATGATAGCCCGGCTCGTCGGTCAGGTATCCGTAGATGACAATCACCGGCGGCGAATTGTCTGTCTTTATGTCAAACGGCTCGACGCAGGAGAGCAGCGATGCAAGAATAAGCGTAAGGGATAAATATTTCCTCATTTCTTTAAAACTTAAAATTATACGTAACTGAAGGGACAAAGCGGAAAAGGTAAACCATGTCGGAGGTCGGCGTCGCCGTTTTAACCTGACTGTATGTGATCAGCCAGGGATTTTTCCGTCCGTATGCATTGTAGAGCGAGACGTTCCACTCTCCCTGCCAGCGTTTTTTCGAATCGGGTTTGGGGATATAGTTCAGCGAAAGGTCGAGGCGGTGGTACGCGGGTCTGCGGTATTCGTTGCGTCCCGAATAGATCGGGAAATACGCCCCGTCCACCTCGAACCGCCCGGTGGGATATGTTGTCGGCGTGCCGGAAGCGAAGACCCATGTTGCCGAGACGTTCAGCTTTCTGGAAAAATCGTAGTTCAGCGCAATGTTGATGGCATGCGTCTTGTCGTACGGGGCGAGATACGTTTTTCCATTATTGATTTCGGGGATTGTGCGCTCCGAGCGCGAAAGCGTATAGTTCACAAAACCCGTTAGCCTGCCGGAATTTTTCCTTGCCATAAATTCTATGCCGTATGCGTTTCCCGTACCGATGCGGACGTCTCCCTCGAGATACTGGTTCAAAAGCAGTTCGGCATGTTCGGCAAAATCAATCACTCCGTGCAGTTTCTTATAGTACATTTCGACAGACGTTTCGTACATGTTGTTTTTAAAGTTGCGGAAATATCCGGCGGAAAACATGTCCACCGTCTGGGGCTTGATATTCGGGCTTGCCGGGAACCAGATGTTTACCGGAGAACCCGCCGAGGAGTTTTCCGCCAGCTGGATAAACTGCACGTTGCGCGCATAGTTTGCCTTCACCGACGAACTCCCGTCGATGAGGAAGACGCCGCCCGCACGCGGCTCAAGCCGTCCGTATGCATTGTATATCCCTCCGCTGTAGCGGGTGGAATCGCGGACATTGTGACTGCCGTCGTAGTTGAATATGATGATTTTACCCAGATTCTGGAACACAGACCAGCGGAGACCGTAGCGGAAAGTCAGCCGCTTGGAAAGCTTCTGCTCGTTCGACAGATATACGGCATGTTCCAGGGCGCTGCTTCCCTGAACCTCGTAGTCGGGATAGCCCTCCACGGATACGTGTCCGGGCGAAAAGCGGTGCAGCGTACTCGAAATCCCGTAGTTCAGGTTCCACAGTCCGTTTATGCGCGTATCGAAATCGGCTTTGAATGCAACGTCAAAGATTCCCGCATTCCAGTATGCCTCCATGTTTTCCATGTCCGAGCCAAGACCGTAGCCATAGCTGCTGGTATTGACGCTTACTCTCGAAAACCATTTCGGCGAAAATGTATGCTTCCACGTCAGTGAGGCGGTGGCGTTTCCATAGTCAAACTGACCGACTTCCGCGGCAAACATGTCCCTGCCGTAATATCCGCCCAGCTCGATCCGGTCTTTTGCCGAAAGGCGGTGCGAAAGCTTGACGTTCATGTCGTAGAAATAGACGGACGAGTGTCTCAGGGCTTCATCTTTCGCCAGGGCGAGAAAAATGTCGGCATAGCTGCGGCGTCCCCCGATCAGCCAGGACGTGCGCTCGCCGAGATTGCCCTCGAGCATCAGCCGCGCGGATATCAGCCCGACGCCTCCCGTGCCGTGAAACCCCTGCGGATTGTCCGATTTTGTTTCGACGCTCAGCAGCGACGAGAGGCGTCCGCCGTATTTCAGCGGCAAATCGCCCTTGAACAGCTCCAGCCCGCTGACGACGTCGTTGTTGAACACCGAGAAAAAACCCAGGAGATGGGAGGCGTTGTAAACGGTGGTATTGTCCAGCAGGATAAGATTCTGGTCGGGAGAACCGCCGCGCACACTGAATCCCGAACCGCCTTCGGCTGTCGCCTGTACTCCCGGCAGAAGCTGGATGGCTTTAAGCACGTCCACTTCGCCCATCAGCACCGGCAGACGCTGTATTTCCCTTATGCTCATCCGCTCCACACCCATGTTTACGCTCGATACATTGGCGTCCCTGTCGCGCCCGAATACCGTTACCGTCTCCAGTTCCTGGACATTGGGCTTGAGCTGTATGTCCAGCGTTTGCGCGGCATTGAGTTCGACGGGAAATTCCACGGTCTCGTAGCCGATGAAAGCGGCGCAAATGGTGTACTTCCCCCTGTCTAAAGGCAGAATGTACTTTCCCCTGTCATCGGATATGACTCCGCTTGAAGTCCCTTTTGCAAAAACCGAAGCTCCCGCAAGAGTTTCTCCCGTCCTGATATCCGTAACGGTTCCCCTGACTGTCGCCTTTTGCCGGCTGTCCTGTCCCGGGGCGGAATAACTGCAGAATATTGTAAGTATAAGGATTAGCCCCTCAAAAATATATCTTCTAAAAGCTTGTGCATATTGTCGTTCTACTCTTTTGTATTTCATTATATCCTCAATAAATCGGGTACAAAGATAGCAAAAGAGTTAAAAACTAAAAGTTGGCTGTCATGTCCTGATATAGCTATACAGACAAAATTGGTAAAGATATGACAAAAAGTAAGAAAAAGTCCTTTCGGTACAGTAGTTGCTTTAAGGAAAAAGTAGTTGAAGAAGTATCTTCCGGCTCGAGCGTAAGTGAAGTATGTCGCCGGTACGGGATAAATGGCGCAGGTACCCGTCCAGACGTGGATAAGGAAATTTGGTCGGGACGAATTGTTAAACACAGTAATACGAATAGAAATGAAAGGAGAAGGAGACAGATTGAAGGAATTGGAATCTGAGATCAGGGCGCTGAAAATAGCGGTTGCTGAAAAGACGATGGCGCTTGACGCCATGGAGAAGCCTGCTGAGATAGCGAACATGCATTACGGGACGGATATAAAAAAAAAATTTCGGACCGAGACCATTAGCGGGACAAAAGAGATGAAAGGGCACAGTATAAGGTTTTTAAGTATTTTTTTTGGTTATACCCATGACGGCTGTTACAAGTCGATGGAACATGGTTCAGCATCGGAATTGAACCGTGAAGTGTTAATTTCTTCAGTACAGGAGATCCGCAGGGAGCACCCCCGCATGGGTGGTAAAAAGATGTATTATCTTCCTGTCGATCTGACATCAAGCCTTCATGTTGGACGGGATAAATTTTCAAAATACCTGGAAAATCGGATTTGCTTGTTAAGCGTAAAAGAAGCAGCACTAAAACGACCAAATTCGTACCACCGGTTTCACGTGTATAAATATGAATCAGTATATATCTGTCCCGTAAGTTTCATCAGCAAAAAATACAGAAGATTCAAGAGTATAATCTCTTCCGTAATGAATATAAACAGAAGAAATTTCTTATGACGCCAGATATCTTTCATAAATTGAAGTTGAAAATTGAAAATTTCGCGATGCATTGCTATATTATACTGTGTGATGCATAATTTTGAGTACAGTCGAAAATCGGATTAGCCCGATGGCACAAATAGGCTCGATGAGGGTGTCCAAAAAGGGTCGAGTCCCGTCATTGCGAATACCCGTTTCGTACCTAAACTACAAGCGAAATGTTTATTCGCAATGACGGAAACCGATCCTTTTGAGGCGTCATCTTTTACAAAGCTTTTTCAAACTAAAGTCTTCGCCTAAAGGTGAGGGATTTTCCTCCAGAAGGAGACATTAAATTGAAAACGTTGAACATTTACATGCTGTGCAAATCAACGCTGTTTTCCGTTTCGACAAACAGCTTGAATAACGGATTTTCGCGACCGGAGGAAAGAATATCGAGACTGAAAGGCGTATTTTAGCAAAGGAATGAAATATTTTTCTTGCAAATTTAATTTTTTAATCACAAGAAATACAATTAGATAAAAATTTATTATAACGGTTTTCCCATTAAATTGTTCATGGTATTATTTTTTTATTTATCTTTGCCGCACTTATGTAAATATTTTTTTATGGTATAAAATTTAAGTGTATGGTTTGTTTAACCTCATATTGTGGCTTCAAAGATTTAAGGGATAACCTCCCGGTAAATGAGGTATTTGAATACTTTGGCACGATTTTTGCACACACACACACACACACACACACACACACACACACACACACACACACACACACACACACACACACACAC
>JAIRZR010000222.1 GCA_031267155.1 Prevotellaceae bacterium
ACACAACTCCGTATGGAGTTGAACTGCTACGCAGTTCCGATAGAGTGCTGTATATGCCCCGAACTGCGCCTGCGGCTTGTTCGGGGTTATCCATATTTGACGCCTTACGGCGTCAGTCTACAATGCACAAAACTGCCCCGCGCATGGTATAGCTGACGCGCGCCAGCTAACTCTTAACTTTTAGTTCTTAGTTCTTAACTCTAAAAGGCGTGCGTCAGCCAACTTTTAGTTCTTAGTTTTTAGTTCTTAACTCTAAAAGGCGCGCGTCAGCCAACTTTTAGTTCTTAGTTTTTAGTTCTTAACTCTAAAAGGCGTGCGTCAGCCAACTTTTAGTTCTTAGATTTTAGTTCTTAACTCTAACAGGCGCGCGTCAGCCAACTTTTAGTTCTTAGTTCTTAGTTCTTAACTCTAAAAGGCTCCTATCTGCTTTCCCTGATAAGGGTAACTGTGCCTTTTACCGGTTTTGACGAACCGTCTGCCTGTTTCAGTATAAGAACATACTCATACGTTCCGGGGGGAACCTTATTTCCGTTGTAAGTGCCGTCCCAGCCGGACTCGCCGTAATACAAGCGGTTGCCCCAGCGGTTGAAGACCTCAAGATGGAACTCCCTGTTCCTGAACTTGTCGCCGCCAAGAAAGACGTCGTTTACGCCGTCGCCATCGGGAGTAAACACATTCGGGAACGGCACATTGACAATCACATTATCCTCCATCCGGGCGATACAGTTATTTTTATCCGTAGCGATAATCTGTATAAAATCCTCGGCGCCTGAAAAAGCAAGAGCGCTAAGGGCAATTTCGTTCAGTGTCGTATCGCCGCCAAAGTAATATTTGTTCAGATTGGTACTGTTCAGCAGAAACTTGTAGTACTGGAACGAATACTCGCTGGTATCCACCGCGATAGTGATCTTTTCGTCCATATCGTATTCCCTGTTTGACGTCTTGATATCGGGCGAATAACTTACATTGTAGTACAACTCGAGCTTTGTTCTCGGGTAAACCGTGACGCGGATGCTGTCGAGAAAATGCTGGGGGCCGTTTTTCGTTATCTTATGAATAATCACATAGTATATCGAATCATAGCCGTTTTCAGCGTTCAGGTTAACATGCCTGTCGCCGTTTCCGATCAGAATTTTCCGTTCGCTGTCGGAATATACGCTCATGGTAACCCATACGCCGTTTTCCTTCCAGTCGTCGGGATTGTCCGAATTTGTCAGCAGCAAATCTGCAATAGTCACAGGCTCGGAATACGTTCGGCCAAACGTATTCATATCCGTGCTGCTGCCATAACAGAAGTAGTGGGTATTGTCGAGTTCGCCGGCTACAGGTTCCAGACAGCCCTGCGTACCGAGATACAGATCCATTATGAACCGCGTACCGGTTTTTATGCCGCAATAGTCTTTCGGGGATGTAAAATAGAAGTAGAACCGGTAGATTCCCGTATCGGAAACCGAGACAGGCGGAGTAAAGATATTGCCGTTGGTGTACGGGCGTTCCTTGATGGAAGCGTCCTTGACGCCGGCTTTCCCGTTGTACGGAACGCCGTAAACGTCGCCCCAGTAGCCGTAGTTGGGGGAGACATATAAATTCGCCGCCCTGAACAGGTCGATGGATGTCGCCTTGCCGCAGGGAAAGATATATTGAGGATCATATACAAGATATCTCATGGAGTCGATTTGCGGAGAAATCTGCTGCTGTCCCTGCAGGGTTCCCGCCAGCAAAAGAAACATAAACATGAAGGCTAATCTATATTTTTGTATATATGCAGTCATAATATTTTTACTTTTCATTATTCTTTTTCTTTATATTTGACATTTCGGGTAAGCGCCACGGTGATTTCCATTCTGTTGCTCATGCAGCTGTCGTGCCGGTCATAACAGAAGCGATATATTTCTATTTCGTTTTCCGGATTGAACAGACGGGACATGTCCAATTTGCCTGTACTGTTTATTGTATTGATGATTTCGGCCGGATAGGGGATTGTTTTTCCCGTCTCGTTAACCGGATCGTCGCACAATTCAAAATGACCGTAGTTCTCGGCCCCGGCAATACCCATAATCTGGAACAGATCGACATTCGAGGCATACTCGTCCGTGTAGCAGAGTGTTATTCGTCGCGCCGTATCCTTGCCGATACTGTCCACCGGCGAAATATACAGGCTGCCAGAATATGGCCCGCAGTCGGACCGGACTTCATAACGGAACACCATTCTATAGTTTGTCGTATCCTGCGTCTGCCATTCTGCAGTAGCCTTGAGCATGTAGTTTTGAGGATTGGATATCTCGGCTGCTTCATTGTCAAACCATTTCACTGTCGAAGCGCCAACATTGGACAGGCCGGGAATATATCGCGACAGGTCAATCGACATGCCGGAGGAAAACTGCGACTTGCAGACTTTTATTTCGGCATTGCTCATTCCAAAATCAAGCATACGCAGATGGAAAAGCGTCTGGGAACCCTGTATCAGACAGAGCGAATCGACTGCATCATTGACGTTGTAACGGAACGTGTAGAGCGAACCGGGACTCATTTCGGAGAGATCCACCGCACCGTAAAGCATTTCGTCAAAATTCTCGGCATTTTTCCTGTACCATATTCCGGAGGTCAGTGGCACTGTAAATCCGAAGATTGAGGACAGTTCGACCATGCCGGAAACCAGATTGCGGCAAACGCCCTGTTCTTTTTCCACAAAGATACTTTTGAAATCCGTCTTGCTGAAATTGAAGGTCAGAAGGGTAAAGGTGTCTTTTGCCATGCAGTCCTGATAGCTGTATTTAAACACAATGCTGTCCACCTGAAGGATGTTCGCGTTATAAAGATTGATCTTTGCTTTGCCGCTGTTTTCCTCAACCCAGATTTCTCCGGATCCGGACTGGACGTCGGGATCTCCTTCATTAAGCTGTCCCTTCTCTGCGATTGACCATTTGCCGTTGGGCATGGATGAACCCAGATAGCCGAACAGGCCGGTACGGAATATGGGCCAGGTTTCGTGGACAAGACTGAGCACATCGGTACAGAATGAAATGCTTTTATTGGGAATGGCATACTCGCCGCCTTCGCGTATCCTCACCGTATGGGTCAGGAGCGCCGAATCCTGGGGACAGGCATAGACCGAAGATTTCAGATCGGAATACTTCCCCTTAAATTCGCCGGAATTATCGTTTACCGTGTACTGGTAGGCAGTGTTTCCCACATGAGACAGTCCCGCGTTAAACGGCATTGTTACAGGCGTTCCACCGCGGAACCAGGATATTGTCCAGCCCATTTCCTCGATGAAATACCTTATCTCGTGAGGAATAAAGTCGTTAAAGTCAACGGACGCCGTCTCTCCCGGGCAAATATTTGTAAGTACCGGAAATCCCGTAAGCTGGGGAACAAGATAGACCCGGACTACAGACTGCTCGCCTTGAGACATACCGCAAAAACCTTCGGTATCGGTGGAAATAAATATATATTCGTATGTCCCGGCAGGTTTGCCGGCAACATTCAGAACGCCTTTGACATGGTTCTCAATAACAATCCCCGGATCCGGCAGATTGCTGCCGTCGGTATGCTTGCCCGGCTGAACCTGTACAAAATAGCCGTGTCCTCCCTGTATCACTGTCTGAAAAGCAACATTAAAAGCATCATACGATATATCGACGGGAAAAGCTATGGATGTACAAACCCACAACTCTTTCTTTACTGTAAAATTTCTGTAGTTCCCCAGAGAATCAAGCGATGCAAACAGAGGATATGTAAATATAAGCAACCAAATTACTGTAACAAGCCTTTTCATTTAACCAATTTTATCATTTCTTTTCTTTTATTTACGTTCATAAACTCATTCTTACAAACCGAGAAACCATTCCGGTTTTACCCGGAGATGGCTTATTTTCCTTATCCATCCTTATCCTTATTATACTTCCATATATCATTTTCATTCACTTTTTTTTCCGAGAAACCATTCCGGTTTTACCCGGAGATGGTTTATTTTTTTTTATACTAATCCCTTTTTAATTATTTAATTAATTAGAGATTGCTTACAAATTCAATCGTAACTTTTGTTCCGTTACTTACACCGCATTGATTTGCATTAGCTGTCGCAAATTCTAAAGTAGATTCAATTTTGCCGGTACTCATATATGCAGTAACATCCAGTATACCGGTAGTAGCATTAAATCCAGTAGGAGTACCTGTTGTTGTCCATGTAAGACCTGCAACTGCAACACCAAGAACATCATTCAAATTGATTGCAGGAGGGTATTTATCAAGACAATACCTTACTGTTTTAGCCGCGGGAACTTTAACAGCGTCTGTAACCTTGAGATAGAATACGCCTGTTCCACCCGGGCCACAACCTGCCGGAAGCGTGTAGGAATACTTGTAAGTATTTTTATTAACCGTAGCGACAGCTACCGTGTCTTTTCCTGTAAGAGCGATACCGCCTGTCCACTGCACATCAAGTCCCGTATATGCATTCAGGTAGAATTTCGTAGGGCCTGCCAGATAAGAGCTTTTACACAATTGAGCAGTATAATCCTGTGCAATAGCAGCCTCTTGCAGAATAACAACCAGATAACCTGAATCGGGTACGCCAGTCTTGCTATCAACAAGACACTCCATAGCGCCGCCGTCAATCTGCCACATATAGCGGTATCCTGTATTGGCGCTCATAATCGATGCTTTCAGGTAATAATCATTCACCAAAGAGGTTCCGCCACCTACTGTTCCGTAGTCAAGGGTACTGGGAGTATAAGGCACTTTAACTCCACGATCATACCAGTGTGATCCGGTATTTTCGCCGCCAGGGAATAGTTTTGCAGGCACACCCCAAGGATCATAATTTACTCCTGCATCTTGGACGAGTTTGCTCAGAGATATATCCGCATCAGTTTTACAATAAAAAGCTGTGTCAATGCCCCAGTCACCTATATTTAGAGTATCAGGCAACACAAAAATCGAATCATATCTGATTTGGTCGTCACCATTACAATCCTTATACCTAAATTCAAAGCCTTTAGAGGGAACCTTATAAGTCTTACTATCTGTATGGAGATAATCCCTTATTTTCCATTCACCAGCATCAACAGGGCCAGTAACAAATTTAGGAATATATTCTCCCGGATAATTACGGTTGAACCAGCTTGCAGCCGATATCGGTTCGGCGCTTAGCGTATCGCTAATACAAGCTGCCTCTTTTTTCTGGGGAATAAATGGATTAACGTCCAAAACAACCTTTACGCCATACTGGAAAGCAATCTTTGTACCGCAGTTATAATCGGCATGAAGATTAGTTAATACAAGAGTGTCACTAAATACATATTCGGCAATCGAATCATACTTTACATTATGAGTAGTGCCGGGTTTCCAGGTTACAGTAAAACCTGCCTGTTCGTACAATTTTGCATAAGTGGCATAGGTCTTCGGCAGTGAAACTGGAAAAGTCTTCGCTCCACCCACCGCTGAATTGGAACACACCAAAGTGTCAGGCTTTTGAACAATGTCCTTATCAGACGGCATAACGAACACATATACCCAGAATTTTTTACCTGAAGTAAGTCCGCACAGGTCGCTTTTGGATTCATACTGGAAAAGTAATCCGCCACTGCCTGAACCAACAGTTTTGTAGGCATTACCGGCGCCTCCGTTTTTAGTGCTGTTCATTAAATAATCGGCAACCACCACATTATCGGAGGTTTTCGAAATCAAATTCCATTCACCGTATTGCGGATGAAGGCTTTTACCTGCTACATCGTATCCCAGTTCAAGAGGGTACAATGAATCTGTGCGCGCACAGAAGAAGATTGTATCGGATCCTTCCGGGCCATTGGTACCTTCATAGTAAGTCTTATCGGGCCACGTAATAGTCGTTTGCCCCATAGCCATGCCTGCAAAGAGAACCGCTACAATTGTCATTAAAATACTTTTTCTTTTCATAATTTTGAATTTTATTAAAAATGTTTTTATTAATATTATTTTATTTTTTTCTTACTAATATGTTCTAAAAAATTAAACCTTTTCTTTCGCTTTTCAATCATCATATTCAAACCAAAAACTTTGCAAAGGTATGGTTAAATTTTAATCTCACAACATTTCGATATAACATTTAAGAATATTTAACGCTATTTTATACATTTAAAGTTTATATTTTATGTCTCTCTGAACGATAAAACTCGGCTTATCGTCTTCTTTCTGAATGAGTTCCGTCCAGTTCTTATTCCTGTCCATAGTGTAAATAAAACTTGTAATATTTTTTAACTTTTTATCGCTTCCGTAATACAAAACCTGGCTTAAAAGTTTGCTTTTTGTCTTGTATTCGTACCTTGTGCCATCGAATATAAGCTCTTTTTTTGTATTCCCGCTTGAGGCTTTCAGGGCTTTTGTGTTGTAGTCATACAGCCACGTATAGTCTATTGGCATAGTCAGATCTTCGAGAATCGAATACAGGGTATATGGCTTTTCCATATTTTCCTCGCTGATGGACTGCTTTGCAGCGACGCCGTCATTGAAGTCGAAATACGTTTTCTTGAAAATCACCTTTTTGCGCTTTGCATCTTCCGTCCACAGTTCTTCGTGTATCAATACATTGGGAGTAATGATTCCTGTAGAATAGTCTTCGATGTCCTGATATCTTCTCGCCAGGACGGTATTAGTCTTGTAGTTGACTAAATATTCGGTTCTCGCCAGGAGCTTTCCCTTAGGGTCGGTTCTCGTTTCTATAACGGTACCCGCTTTTTCGTCATATACCCAGCTGATGTTAACATCGACTTTTTGGGTTTCGATGTTGTACACGATTTCCTTCACCCGGTATCCCTTTTCATCGAAAAATATTTCGGCGATGAAATCCGCGATTTCACCTTTAGTAACCGTCTCGCCTTCCACTTTCGGCGCATACACGGTATATTTGATTGATTCGACATTCTTCTTTACAAGACTGTAATTCTTATATGTCTTCATCACCGGCAATCCCTTCAGTTTAGCCTCCCCCGCGAGGGCCGGAAGTATCGCCGCCATCATCATTATGATTTTAAATCCAAAATTTCTCATATCACTATTTTTTCTAATTTACTCAATATTAAATAATTTCGTTTTCTATTTGTTAAAAGCAACTCAAAAATCACGGCGCAAAGGTAAAACGTTTTATTGAAATACCTTAAAAAAAGTTATAATTTCAGACTTTTTAACACAATTTAAGACAAAAGGCCGTGTTTTTCTGTCCGAATCAGGGTTCTCAGGGTTTAAGGATTAGCAGAATAAGGACGTCGCCGGTAATTCTGCGACACATCGACGCTGTGATATTATCGGTATTGTCGGTATTGTTCGGTAAGGACAATTATTTCGACGTTTGGTGTTGGGGCGAACCTGCGTGTTCGTCCTAATCCGGACTGGGCGAACACGCTGTTTCGCCCCTACGCAGGACGCAGACACATCGACGCTGTGATATTATCGGTATTGCTGTGACGGCAATTGCCATGTCCAATTGCGAATAACCGTTTCATACCGCAACTAAGAGCGAAATGACGTTTAATCAGGACATAACAAACCATCATTGTTCGCAATGACGAAAATCCTCCCAGTCATAAATAGCCTATTAATGTGCTACTTACGAAAAGCGTCATTGTAAATAACCGTTTCGTGCCTAAACTGCAAGCGAAATGACGTTTAGGGCATCAGGAGAGTTAAAAACTAAAAGTTGAATAGCGTTAATTATACTATGCGCGGGATATTTTTGTGCATTGTGGACTGACGCCGTAAGGCGTCCAATGTGGATAACCTCGAACAAGCCGCAGGCGCAGTTCGGGGTAAAGCTCCTCTCCGTCACAA
>JAIRZR010000288.1 GCA_031267155.1 Prevotellaceae bacterium
CTCAGCGTCTTTTTAAAAGCGTCGATAAAATACTGCACTTCGTTTTCGCTTATGCACAGTGGGGGCAGCAGGCGGATAATATTTGTGTATGATGCGCCTGTAAATATCTTGTGATCGAACAGCAGTTTGCGGCGTATTTCCGAGACCGGTTCCGGCATTTCGATGGCTATCATCAAGCCCTTTCCCCGCACTTCCTTTGTTTGCGGGAAAGCGGACAGTTCCTTCATCAGTAAATTGCCGATTTTTTCCGCATTTGCGATAAGGTTTTCCTCGACCATCACATCCGCAACGGCAATACCTGCGGCACATGCCAAGTGAGCGCCTCCGAATGTCGTTCCCAGACTGCCTTTTACCGGCTCAAACTCCGGAGAAATAAGCGTTCCCGCCACGGGAAAACCGTTTCCGATGCCTTTGGCGACAGTTATAAGATCGGGTTTGATTCCGGAATACTGGTGATAAAAATATTTCCCCGAACGGCCGCAGCCCGACTGCACTTCGTCCAGAATCAGGATCGTGCCGTACATCTTGCAAAGAGACGAAAGGCTTTTCAGGAAGTCGCCGGCGGGAATTTTTATGCCGCCAACACCCTGTATTCCTTCGATAATAACTGCGCCATATTCTTTCGATTTCAATTCCCTTTCGGTCTGTTCGATATCATTCAGCGGAACAAAAGTCACATTATCAGTGAGATTGTAGGGCGAACTGTACTGGGGAATATCCGTTACGGCTACCGCCCCCGAAGTTCTTCCGTGAAATGCGCCCTTAAATGCGAGGACTTTTTTCCTCTGAGTTTTGAATGAAGCAAGTTTCAGGGCATTTTCATTGGCTTCGGCTCCTGAATTGCACATAAACAGCGAATAGTCAGTGTATCCGCTTATATCGCCAAGTTTCCGGGCAAATATTTGCTGCTGCCTGTTTATGACCGAATTGCTGAAAAAAGCCATTTGCTCCAGTTGCCGTTCTATGCTTTTCACAAACTCCGGATGCGAATGTCCGATGGAAATAACAGCATGTCCTCCGTAGAAGTCAAGATATTTATTTCCATCGGAATCGTACAGACAGCATCCCTTTGCTTTTACAAGCTCTACATTCCAGATGGGATAGACGTCGAAAAGATTCATTTCCTGCTTCAGTTTTGGGAGATCGGTTTATTTTGCCGGTTCCCAGACACAGCGTTTTGGAGAAACGATTTTGCCCGATTCCTTCAGGCTTTTCATTGCTTTTTCCACGTCTTTCTTGTCCAAACCGGTAAGTTCTGCTATTTTAGACGTACCTAAAGGCTGTCCTGCCTCAGTCATGGCTTCCAATACTTTTTCCTCTGCATTCATTTCATTAAATATTAATGTTATACAATATTATTACTTTCTATTACTTTATGCTACACACAGCTTGACGGTCAGTTTATCGATTCTGTCCTTTGCATACTGCAGTGTGATATGCATTTCCTTGTGATTTTTCGATGGGGATTCATACATGGCGTCCACCATGACGGTCTCAAAAATCGACCTCAGTCCACGCGCTCCCAGCTTAAACTCTATCGCCTTGTCAACAATATAGTTCAACACCGAATCCTCGAACTCAAGTTTTATTCCGTCCATCTCGAACAGGCGGACATACTGCTTGACAATTGCATTCTTGGGTTCTGTCAAAATCCTGTACAGGGCTGTCCTGTCCAGCGGCAACAGGTAGGTCGACACCGGCAGGCGCCCTACTATTTCGGGAATCAGTCCGAAAGTTTTCAGATCCGAGGGGATAAGATATTGCAGGAGATTTTCCTTGTCAATGTTTTCCTTGTCTCTGACCGCCCTGTATCCCATTGCCTGTGAATTTAAACGGCGCGATATTATCTTGTCGATATCGTTGAAAGCGCCTCCGCATATAAACAGGATATCTTTCGTATTGACCTCAATGAATTGCTGTTCGGGATGTTTTCTGCCTCCTCTCGGCGGCACGTTCACTATCGAGCCTTCCAGCAGTTTCAGCAGTCCCTGCTGCACTCCTTCGCCCGAAACGTCGCGGGTAATGGACGGATTGTCGCCCTTGCGCGCAATTTTGTCGATTTCGTCAATAAACACGATGCCCTTTTCGGCGGCCTGCACGTTATAGTCGGCAGACTGCAGGAGGCGCGACAGGATGCTTTCCACATCTTCGCCCACATATCCCGCTTCCGTCAAAACCGTTGCATCCACAATCGTGAACGGCACGTTAAGCATTTTGGCGATGGTACGCGCAAGCAGCGTTTTGCCTGTTCCCGTTTCGCCGACGATTATTATGTTTGACTTTTCTATTTCGACATCGTCAACATTCACTGCATTCTGTTCCACTCTCTTGTAATGGTTATAGACGGCAACGGAGAGATATTTCTTTGCGTTTTCCTGTCCAATAACATATTGATCAAGGAACGCTTTTATTTCTTCGGGTTTCGGCACTGCCTTTGCCTTTGTCGATTTCCTTTTTTTCTGAGTCCCCGCTTTTTGAAAAACCATCGCATCCGACAGCGCTTCGTAAACACGTTCGGCACAGTCGGCACAGATGCAGGCGTCGATACCCACAATCATCATGCTGACGTCATCCTCGCTCAGACCGCAAAAGGAACATCTTTTCTTGGGCATGTTTTTCTTCATTTCTTTTCCTGATTAATCGTTCTTTTCTTTTTTCGTCATTATTTCGTCAATCATTCCATACTGAAGGGCTTCGTTCGAAGTCATCCAGTAATCTCTGTCCGAATCTTTTTCTATTTTTTTTACCGGCTGTCCCGAGTGTTGCGACAATATCCTGTATAATTCCTGTTTTGTCTTAACAATTTCTCTTGCTGCGATTTCGATATCGCTTGCCTGACCTTCGGCTCCGCCCAGCGGCTGGTGAATCAGAATCCTCGAATGGGGCAGGGCGGAACGTTTGCCATGCTTCCCTGCGGCAAGAAGAACAGCGCCCATCGAGGCTGCCATTCCGGTACAAATAGTTGCCACATCGGAACTTATGATCTGCATTGTATCATAAATTCCCAGACCCGCCGACACAGAGCCGCCGGGAGAATTGAGATATATCTGTATGTCCTTGGCGTCTATCGAATCCAGATACAATAACTGAGCCTGTATGATATTGGCAACTTCGTCATATATGGGAGTACCCAGAAATATGATTCTTTCCATCATCAAACGGGAAAAAACATCCAAAGGTTGAACATTCAACTGTCTCTCTTCCAAAATATACGGGGTGATGGAATTTTCTACCATCGATGTATATCGATACATGTTCAGGCTGTTGATGCCGGCATGTTTTACTGCATATTTGTCAAAATCTTTCATATCTATTCCTGATTATTTTGTTCCTGAATCTCCTGAACATCTTTAACTTCCTGAATGTCCTGAGCATCTTGAATCTCCTGAATCTCTTGAACATCCTGGACTTCCTGAATCTCCAGGACATCATCCTGTGTCTGATTTTCTGTGTCTTTCTGTTTAACCAATTCATAAAAATCATCAGCAGTAATGTCTATAACATTCAATTTTGCATTCTCTCTTACCAGTTCGGTAAGTTTTTGAATTTTCAGTTGTTCTATAACATAACTTATATTTTCTTCGCTTTCGAAATAATATTTTGCATAAACATCAAAAGCCGGATTGTCGATAGTTCCGTAACCGTACCGCTCTCTTACTAATTCTTTCGCCTTGTCCAATATTGCCTGGGGAGTTATCGAAATATCGTACTGTTTAATCAGTGATTTTTCAATATATTGCCATTTAGTATTTTCAATATATACCTTCATCAGCGATTCGAAAGATTCTTCCGAGTCTTCTTCTTCGTTTTCGTCTTCGTTTTCGTTTTCGTTGTTTTTCTGCGCAAAACGGACATATTTTTCCATAAAGTCTTCGGGCAATGTTATATTTGCCTTTTCTTCCAGTATATCATTGAAATCGTTGTAGAGTTTTTCGAGACTCAATTTTTCATACTGTGCGGTGATATTTTTCCGTATATATTCTCGAAATTCTTCTTCGTTGTGTATGCTGTCTTTTCTGGAAATGCTGTCGAAAAATTCCTGATCCAATTCCGCCGGCTTGTTTTTCGAAATCTCAACTATGGTAAACGGCAGAGTTTCCGGCAGCAAATCAAGTTCTTCGCTGCTGACTTCCAAAAGCCCAGTCAAATCCGACTTGTTGGTAAACGCTTTGCGTATTTCCACATCCACCACATCATTTACTTTTGCCCCCATAAACATCGGTTTGTGTTCATCGGGAATAAGAGACGTCAGAATGGTCTTATCCTGCAATATTCTGTCTTCCCCCAGTTTGATATCTACCTTTACAAAACAGTCTTCTCCAATTTCTTCTACAGATTCAACAGTACAAAATGCATTGCGGAGAGATGCTATCTCCTTTTCCACCTCCGTGTCATCGAAAAGGATATTATAGTAATTTATTTCCGTATCATTCACCTGATAGGTAAATTCGGGGAAAAAGCCTGCCAGATATTCAAATTCAAAATCTGTTTGACTGTCGGGAATATCTGGCAAATGGTTGTCAAAAGTCGGAATTACATGGGTAATAAGATGTTCTTTGTTCTCTTTTTCATAATCTTCAATAGTTTTAACAAGCAGACTGTTTATTTCATCCATCAAAACGGATTGTCCATACATCCTTTTAAGCATTGACATTGGAGCATGCCCGGGACGAAAACCCTTAACCTGAAAGCTGTTACGCGCTTTCTTTAATTCTTTCTCTACTTTAGCTGCATAATCTTCCTGTGAGATTTTCACGGTCAGGGTGGCAACAAGACCTTCTTTATTCTGTACTAATTCCATATATTTTTATACATAACTGCGGCAGAGAAACAGGATATTCCACTGTTCTCTGCCAAAATCTAAACTTTGGTGCGGATAGGGGGACTCGAACCCACACGCCTTACGGCACTAGATCCTAAATCTAGCGCGGCTACCAATTACGCCATATCCGCAATAACAGCGCGCAAAGGTACTA
>JAIRZR010000293.1 GCA_031267155.1 Prevotellaceae bacterium
TCGCCAACAAAAACCGGTTGATTACCAAAGACACCTTGGCGGAACACGTCTGGGGCGACAATTTTGATATGGCAGACAATTTTGATTTCGTCTATTCGCAGGTTAAAAATCTGCGCAAAAAACTGAAAGACGGAAATTCGGATATCACGATTGAAAACGTGTATGGCATCGGCTACAAACTGACGGTATGAAACTCGTAGATTATTTAAATTCCCGCATCACGCTGTTTTTTACGGCAGTCATGCTGCTCTGGGCGGCGGTCTATTTCTTTTTGCAAATGAAAGAAATCCACGACGGTATCGACGAAGGACTGACCAACCTCAAACAGGAGTACATCGTCAAAGCCAATACAACGCCCGGATTTACCGAAATCCTGGAAAACAATACTCCACCCAATTTTCATATCAGGGAAATTACGGCGGAAGAAGCCGAAGCAGTTGTTGAAAACTTCACAACAACCCGAATCTATTTTCCTACCGAACTCGAAAAGGAAGAAGTACGCATGCTCACCACCGCTTTTCGCTGTGAACAAAACGGGAAATACTATCAATTGCAGTTTTTTATCTCTACTGTCGAAAGTGAAGACTTGATAGAAAATATACTTTACCTTTTGCTGGGACTGTGGATTGCGCTTTCGCTGACGATGTTTATTGCCGGCAAAATCATTATTACGAAGGCTAACAAGCCATTTTATCGTCTGCTGGACGAGTTGAAGCAATTTCATCTGGACAACAGCCGCATGATTGACCTGCCTCCCGCCAAAATCAGGGAATACATACAGTTGAACGGCGCCGTGAAAGAACTGCTCGAAAAAAATATTCATATCTATACCGAACAGAAAGTGTTTATCGAAAATACTTCGCACGAACTCCAAACCCCGCTTGCCGCTGTCATTGCCAAAGTGGAAAGCCTGCTCGAAAAATACCGGGACAATGAAACGTATATGCAGGAACTGGCGGGCATACTGAACGTCCTGAACCGGATGAAACGCCTGAACAGTAACTTGCTGCTGCTTTCCAGAATAAAAAACAGACAGTTTGCCGGAAACCGTCAGGTAAATCTGCGGGAGACGCTGGAAGCGGTTATCTCCGAATTTGAAGACCTCGCCGCATACCGGCAAATCACGGTAGAACAGGAAGGCAATGCCTCGCCCGCAGTGCAAATAAATGAAGATCTTGCGTATATTCTGTTTACAAATCTCGTAAAAAACGCCATCGTCCACAATGAACCGGACGGGAAAATCAGTATCCGTTACGCTCCCGACGCCATTACGATAGCCAATACCGGAAAGAAAGCCGCCATCCATGTCTTCGACCGCTATCAAACCGGAGCAAACGATGAAAAATCGTCAGGTCTGGGACTTGCCATCGTCAAATCCATTGCCGATCTGTATCAAATCAGCGTCAGTTACTGCTACGAGGGGGAAATACACGTTTTTGAGTTAAAAACTAAAAGTTAAAGTTGCCTTCGGGCGCAGGTAAATTTTCCTCCAAAATGTCGGCAAAAACTCAATAGTCAAAACCAAGCTTGATCTTGAGTGAAACCGAACGTGGTTTTGAATAAATGGTTTTGGCCACGGCATAAATTGAACAGTCCGACATTTTGGAATATGCCATAATAAAACGATATACTGTTGTTCCCGATGATTTTTTGCATAAAGTTCAAACGAAATTCGGTTTATGTAATAAATATGTGTTACTTTTGAGCTAAAATTTTAGACAATGTAAAAATTTTAGACAATGTAAAAATGAGATGGTATCTTTTTATTAAAAAGCATAAAATGAAATATTTCAATATGGCAATTATATTTTTCATTCTGCTAAATGCCTGTGGAAAACCTTCAACGGACATTGATGATTTTCCCATCATACATAATATTGCAGATTACGACAGTATATATTCAGACAAAAACGACGCGCCTTTAGGAATGATTGCCGGTATTGAAGTTGTCGATAATGTAATAATTACGCAAAATATGAATGACGACTATTTTTTCGCATTTATTGACGTCGATAAAGGAGAATTGTTAACAAGATGGGGAACCAGAGGACAGAGCCCCGATGAATATATTCAAATCTCACGCTCTACCGTTTCAGAAAACCGGCTGGTTTTTATAGACAGAGGAAAACAGAAAATTATTTATGTTCCCCTTTCGATTATATTGAAACAGGATACTGCAGCGAATGTTATTAAAGAGTCTTATACAGATACCCCCGATTTCAGAACCAGATATTTGACCGTTATTGGGAATAAAAAAATTGTTGCCGGTTCATTCAAAGAGGGACATTTTGGAATTCTTGATGCGGAAAACAGAATTGTCAGTCATCCGTTCGATTTTCCCTTCAATTACAGAGAGATAAACGGAATATATAGAGGCAGTACCTTTCAGTCGCTAATAAAATCGAACAGTAAACAGTGTAAATTTGCAATTTCAATTTTATGTTCCGATATTTTTGAAATATATCAGATATCCGATACAGGTATTGTCATAACATATATAAGTCCATTTAAGCATATTCCACAAATAACGAAAAAACCGAGAGAATACAGTACTTATGCCGTTGACTATTATAACAGTATTTCTGGATTGAAAGATATGGCAGTTTCCGACGATTTTATCTGTTTCTCATATTCTTCAAAAAGTTATGAAGAAACAGTAAATTCAGGTAAGGGATTCAATGAAATTCTTTGTTTCAACTGGATGGGAGAAAAGGTAAAAAAATATATTTTACCTTTCAATATACATACTTTCTGTATTGATAACAACTGCATTTACGGGGTAAGATATTATGATGATGAAATTATATTTTACCGATTCAATATGGCTTTATGAACGCCGCAATGATGGACATAACCGCCATATTCACAGCCATCATTCCAACGAATTCAGAATCCTTTGCAAGCAGAAGAAGCTTTTTGGGCGACCTTCCTACCTGCCTGCATACAATTCTTTGCTTTGCATCGCGAAATTCAAAATTCAAAATTCAGAATTCCCCCCCAGAATTCCCTTTGCCTTCAAGTAGTATGTTTCATTCAGTTGCTGGCGGGTCAGGGCGTTGACATGTTCCATACGGGCTTGTTGCCATGCTGTTTGTGCTTCGAGGTAAGCGGAGAGCGTTTCCATTCCGCCCTCGTATTGCATGGCGCACACCTTTCTATTTTCTTCCGCCTGCAGCAGGGAATGTTCGGTCAGTTTCACCTCCAGCGTCGATTCGTCGCATTTATCCACAGCGCGTGACAGTTCCAGCGCCATCTGTTCGCCGAGGTTTTCGTGCTGAAGCCGGGCGATATCGCGTTCGGCTTTTGCGGCGCGGATTTTATTTCGTCCTTCGCCCCACTGGAACAGGGGGACGTTCACGGAAGCGAGGACGGAGAAAGACGCGCGGTCAAACAGTTTATTACCGTTCAGCGTACCGCCGTTTGTGTAGCCGTAGCCGGCAACCACGCCGACCTTTGGCAGGAAATCGCTTCGCACGAGGGCAATTTCCTGTTCCTTCAGCCTCGTCTGCTTTTCGAGCATGGCATACTCGGGACGGCGGCTGCAGTCGGCGGAACGCGGCGACGATACGCCCTCGACAGCCTTGGCAACGACATCTTCCGGGACAGCCCCTTCGAAAGACTCGGGTAGCCTCAGTTCGCTGTCCGGCGGAATCCCCATCACATAGCAGAGATTCCTGCGGGCGAGGCGCAGTCCGTTTTCAGCCCGTCGCAGCTGCAGTTCGGCTTCATTCATCTTGACCTGCACCTTCAGCGCGTCGTTACGGTGTTTCATCCCGGCTTCCTCGGCAGCCTGCACGCTGCGCAGCAGTTCGCCGAGCGTTTCGCGGTACGACAGGGCGAGTTTCAGCAGCTCGTTCGTCTGGATACACGTCCAGTACGCCTCGTCCGTCTTCACGACAATCTCCGCACGGGAGAGCTGCAGGTTCAGTCCGGCGATCTCCCTGCCGATCTGCGCCATCCGGTAAGCCGAAGCAATCTTTCCGCCCGTGTATATCGGCTGTTCGGCTTTTACGCCCGCCATCCAGAAGTTTTTCAGTCCCAGAGATAAATCCATGCCGGGGAAAAAAGCGTATTCCCTGAAAACGGGATTCCCGTCCGCTCCGACGAGAGGATTCCCGTCCGGTCCGGTAACGATATTCGGACTCAATCCGCCCGTTGCCGGGTTGGGAACGAAAGTCGGCAGATAGGCTTCCGGGATCTTTCCGCTCATCTGCATACCGGTGTGCAGGTAGTTTCCCGAAGCCGAGATCTTGGGGAAATAATTTGCCCGGTAAGCGTTTCCGGTATAGGCGGCTTTATCGCTGTTCAGGGTGGCTATGGCGCCGGACTTGTTGTTTTCCAGCGCTGTTTCGCGGCATTTCTCCAGCGTCATCACCTCCTGTGCGCCGGCTATGCGGCACACTGCGGAAAGGATGAGGGCGAGAAACAGGTATCTTGTATTCATTTCTTTACTTTATTTTTTGATTTTAATTCTGAAAAACAGGGCATACAGCACCGGTACAAACACCAGCGTAATGAGCGTGCCGAACAGCAGTCCTCCCATAATCGTTACCGCCAGCGGACCGAACAGCTTATCCGACAGCAGGGGTATCATGCCGAGGCTGGTTGCCAGGGACACCATCATGATCGGGCGGAAACGGTTGGCGGAGCTGTCGAGCAGAGCCTTTTCCGGCTCGACGCCTTCCCTGAGCTGGAGCACGATTTCGTCTATCAGGAGAACGCCGTTCCGTATCATCAGTCCTACAAGCCCGAGTATGCCCACTATCGCCACAAAGCCGAATGTCTTCCCCGACAGGAGCATCCCGAATATCACCCCTACAAAAAGCAGCGGAATGCAGCACAGGATGATTGCCGGTTTCCTGTAGTCCTTGAACAGGATAATCAGGATGGCGATCATCAGTACAATGGCAAGCGGGAAGTACTTGAACAGGTACGCGCTCGACTGCCGGCTTGCGCTGTATTCCCCCTCCCACTGCATGGTATAGCCTTCCGGGAGCGCTATCGCCTCTATCCGTTCGACGATGCTTTGCCGCGCGTCTTCCGTTGCCGTTCCGCTCACCGGATTTCCCTGCGCACGCATCGAACGCTGACCGTTGTAGCGGACAACAAGCGGGTCTGCCCAGACCAGCTTTATCCCGTCGCTTACCTGGCTGAGCGGCACAGTCCGCAGGATTTCCTCCAGCACGTCTTCCTCGGAATAAACGCCGGTCATCAGGCCCAGCAGCATGTCCCGGTCTATCGAAGTCAGGGAAGGCATGAGGTTGAATACCGGCGTATTTCCCAGCGACTCGACGGGATTTCCCTCGCTGTCCACACATTTGAGGTAGATGGTCTGCTTGTGGATATTGTCATAAAAGACACTTGCCGGAATGCCGTTCGTAGTGCTCAGCAGCGACAGCGCCACCTCCTGCCTGCCGATCCCCAGGTCTCTGGCGACGGGCTGGTTGTAGTCCACCATCAGTACCGGCGTTTTCGCCTCCCAGTTTGAACATACGAGAAAGATGGACGGGCTTTCCTCCATGACAGCCTTTGCCTGTCCGGTCAGTTCGCGCAGTACAGCCGGGTCGGGACCGTTGAACTGCACCTCTATCGGATATTTCCGGTACATCAGGTTATAGCGTTTCAGCCTGACGTATGCTCCGGGATACTGTGCCGTAAGGTATTCCTGGATTTCGTCCATGCTGGCGACCAGTTCGCGCGGGGAGGCATAGTCGATAATCAGCTCGCCGTATGACAGCGAAGGGTCGGCAATGCTGCGCACCAGATTGTAGCGTGCAGGCGTGCCGCCGACGGAAGCCGTAACGTGCCTTATTTCGTTGCGCGACAGCAGATAGTCCGTAATGGCGTGCAGGTCTTCCTTCACTTTGTCGCTTGATGTTCCTTCCGGCAGCTTGTATTCCATATACAGCTGATCGTAATCCATATCCGGAAAAAATCCCTGCGGCAGGAAGCGGTAACATGCCAGGGACGAGAGCAGCAGCAGGGCAACCCCGGCAAGCGTCAGGCTTTTGTGATGCAGCGCCCACGACAGTACTGCCCGCAGGGCGCGGTACCAGCGGTTGTCATGCGGATCCTTTACTGCGCCGTCCTTCCTGATCCGCAGCATGTACGTGCCCTGTATCGGGACGTAAATCAGCGCCAGCGCCCAGCTCATGGCAAGTGAAACCGCCAGCACTATAAACAGATCCCGGACATAAATGCCCGCCGTGTCCGGCGACAGGTATATGGGGAAAAAGGCAAGAATGGCGATTGCGGTAGCCCCGAGGAGCGGCAGGGCGGTTTTCCTTCCCGAAGTGGCAAGCGCCTTTTCCCTGGGCATGCCCCGCTCCATGTTTACAAGGATATTGTCGAGCACGACAATGGCGTCGTCCACCAGTATTCCCATTGCCAGCACGAACGTGGCGAGCGATACGCGCTGTAGCGTTCCGCCCAGGAAATACAGTACAAGTATCGAGCCCATCACGATGACCACCAGGTTGGTCGCTATGAGCAGCCCGCTCCGGAACCCGGTGAAAAAGAAGAGCAGCAGTATCACAATCACAACCGCTTCCATCAGGTCGAGCATGAAGTGGTTGAGCGCGTGGCTCACCCTGTCGGGCTGGAAGAACACCTTGTGCATCTCGATTCCTGCCGGCACGCGGGTATCCATTATTTTCTTCACGCATGTCTCCACCTTTTCACCCACCTGCACAATGTCCGCTTCCGTCAGGGCGGATATGATAATTCCCAGCGCCTTCTGATTGTCGTAACTCAAGCCGCTGCGGGCGGGGGTCTCATAACCCGGTGAAACTTTTGCGATGTCCTTGAGCCGGAAGCGGTCGCCCTGATATCCCCTGAACAGCAGGTTTTCTATATCTTCCACATGCCGGTACTTGTCGCTCACCGTAACCCTCAGCCTCTGGCTGCCGGCTTCGTAATATCCCGAATATGCCGTTTTGTTCTGCCCGTTCAGTGTCGAGAGCACCTTGGCGGGCGCTATTCCCAAGTAAGCCATCTTGTCCTCATAGAGTTCGATGTTGATGCACGTTTCCCGCTGCCCGTAAATGTCCACTTTCGAAACGCCCTCGATTTCCAGGATGTTGCGCCTGAGCAGTTCCGCATAGTCGCCAAGCTCGCTGTCGGAAAAGCCGTCGCCCGAGAGCGCGTAGAACATGCCCATGACGTCCCCGAAATCGTCTTTCACAATTGACGCGTATGCGCCTTCGGGCAGGGCAGACTGTACATCATCGACTTTCCGGCGAAGCAGCGTCCACATTTCATCTACTTCCCTGTTGCTAACTAAGGTGGAAATGCTGACCGTGATCATGGACAGGTCGTTCATCGACCGGCTTTCCAGATGGTCTATATTTTTCATGGTACGGATGGATTTTTCCAGCAGATCCGTAATTTCCATCTCCACCTGATGCGCCGAAGCCCCCGGATAGACGGTGATGACCAGAGCCTGCTTGACGATGATCTCCGGATCTTCCAGCTTTCCCATATTCCTGATGGCAAACAGTCCGCCTGCAATAAGCACGAGCACGAAGAACCCGACCGGCTTCCTGTTTTTCAGTCCCCATTCTCCGAAATCGATCATAACATGCCTCCTATGTTGCTTGGCGATACTGCCGGCAGGAGCTTCACGCGCTCGCCTCCGTGCAGGGAATGTACGCCTGCCGTAACGACGGTTTCGCCCGCCTGCAGTCCTTCGGTAACGGTTACTGTACCGTCCGTCAGCACGGCGCCCGTCTTCACAGCTCGCGATTCGACCGTCTGCGTGTCGCTGTGGTAGATCCACACCGTCGATACGCCGTTCAGTTCAAACAGGGCGGTCAGCGGGATGTTTACCGTCGCCATGCCTTCGGGTTTCAGCACAATGTTCACCATGGCAGCCATCCCCGGCGCGGGCATCTGTTCCGCCGCCTCCCTTATCCTCAGGCGCATGGCATACAGCTGGCTCAGGTTGGCTTTCCGCGTTACGCCTACCAGCTCGAGCGGGAACTCCCGGTCGGGATAGATGTCCACGGTGCAGGTGAACGAATCGAAGCGGTCGCGGCGGACGAAGTCGGAGGATGGAATGTTGATCTCCACCTCCGGTACTCCCGTGCTGATCATGGATATGACGGGCGTCCCCGCGCCGACGGTCTCGTTTGCCCCGAAAAGGCATTTCTGCACATACCCGTCGAAGGGCGCGCAGAGCCTGACGTCGGCAAGCGCGTTGCGGTGCGACTCGTACTTGGCGGCAATCTGCTGCAGCCCGTACACCGCCTTGTCGTGGACGTTGGCAGTAACGCCGTTCTTTTCGTACAGGGCGATGATCCGTTCGGCTTCGGCTTTCACCTGCCTGTATTCGGCCTCCGTTGCCTCAAGCTGGATGAGGTAGTCGCGCGGATCCATTTCCGCCAGAACCTGCCCCTTCCTGACGCGATTCCCTTCTCCAACATGTATCTTCGCAATAGGCCCGCTGACGCGAAACGCAAGCTTGACGTCCGACGCCGCCTTCACTTTCCCGGGAAACGTGACGCTGAGCTTCTCACCGTAAACCCTGACGATGTCCGTCTTTACAATCCTGACGGTTTCACTGCCCGCTTCCCTGTGCACACAGGCCGAAATAAACAGCGCCAGACCCGCCACCGGTATAAAAAATATCCTCTTCATATCGTTTTATCATTTTATTTTATAACTCCAATATTATGTAAAGACTTGATTTTCCCCGTACTTACCCGCCTTTACCAAACAATTATTCGACGGCAAAGATACGGTAATAATGCTATTCAATTATATCCCGTATTTAGCCAAAAATGTTCAATACCGCTCTTTTTAAGTTAAAAACTAAAAACTAAAAGCGCTGACGCCAGCTGTATATGTGATCTCTGTGCTACTGAGCCTGTTTTGTTATTGAAATTAGGTGGAAATGAGTTTTTTGGGACATCCCCAAATTTTTGACATTCCATCGAAAGAGTCGACCCTACATCGTTGCAATGATTGTCGTTGCCAGCAATGATGCTTGTGCACAGAGGATAACACCTAATGCTAACTCGATACGGATTTAAAATCGACAATTTATTCGGTGTCCAGCGTCTCCACGATGATGATCACATATGTCACGCGAAGAATCGCCGTGAAGACGCGAGCATCGTTTAGTCCGCACGTGGTATAATTGCCCTCCAGACGCTCTTTAATTACCCTCCGGACGCCCTTTAATTGCCCTCCGGACGCCCTTTAATTGCCCTCCGGACGCCCTTTAATTGCCCTCCAGACGCCCTTTAATTGCCCTCCGGACGCCTTTAATTGCCCTCCGGACGCCTTTAATTACCCTCCGGACGCCTTTAATTGCCCTCCGGACGCCCTTTAATTGCCCTCCGGACGCCTTTAATTGCCCTCTGGATGCCTTTAATTGCTCTTCGGACGCCCTATCGACTATATTTGAACGCCCCTTCGACTGGCAATTGAATTTGTGACATGGAACATTTATATGTTATTTATTTCGCAGCTATAAAAGGTCATGATTACCGTTTTCATATCATAATTCTATCCCGCGCACAGTATAATTTCAATATCATCGTTTTCA
>JAIRZR010000357.1 GCA_031267155.1 Prevotellaceae bacterium
ATCTACACCATGTATGTGATTACCAGACAAAAAAGAATCTCGGAAATCAAAGGCGATTTCATCAGCAACATAACGCACGAACTCAAGACGCCAATATCCTCGATATCGCTTGCCGCACAAATGCTTGGAGACGAAAATATTCCGCAGGCGGCAAAAAACATCCCGAAACTCTCAAGCATGATAAAGGAACAAAGCAAGCAGTTGAGCTATCTGGTCGAGAAAGTCCTGCAAACATCCGTATTCGAAAGACAGTCAATAGTTTTGAAAAAATCGGATGTCAGTCTGCATGCAATCATCAAGGAAGCCGACGATTTGATGACGCTGCAGTTGCGGAACAGGAAGGCGACGCTCATTCTTGAGTTGAAAGCGACAAACGACATAGTATCGACAGACAGGTCTTATTTTGTGAACGTTATAACAAACCTGCTGGACAATGCGTTGAAATATTCGACAGATGCTCCCAAAATAATCATAGGAACAAAAAACGAATTTGGCAAAGTGCAGTGTTACGTTTCCGACAATGGAATAGGAATAAGTTCCGAAAACAGGGGACGCGTTTTTGATCAGTTCTTCCGCGTCAATACGGGAGATGTTCATGATGTGAAAGGTTTCGGTTTGGGATTGAGCTATGTCAGGAAAATCGTAGAACTCTCTGACGGGGGAATATCGGTTGAAAGTGAAGAAAATGTAGGTACAACTTTTTATATATGGTTACCATTAGTTAATAATTAGAATGTTATGGATATAAAAGCAAAAGTGCTCCTTGCAGAGGACGACGAAAATCTTGGGATATTGCTGAAAGAATATCTCAAAGTAAAAGATTATGATACAGATCTGTATTCCGACGGAGACGCCGCATTCAAGGGTTTCAGGGATTCGGGCGGAACATACGACATCTGTATTCTGGATGTTATGATGCCGGTAAAAGACGGTTTTACTCTGGCTCAGGAAATAAGGCAAATGTCTCCGGATATTCCTATCATATTCCTGACAGCCAAGTCGATGAAAGAAGATATTGTCAAGGGATTTTCTTCGGGAGGCGACGATTACATAACCAAGCCTTTCAATATCGAAGAGCTGATACTGAGAATCGAAGCAATCCTTAGACGCACATCTTCGGCGGAACAGTCGCAGGCGACATACGAGGTCGGCGATTATGTTTTCAACCCGACAAAACAGACTTTGCTGTATTCGGTTACCGGAACAGAGCAGAAACTGACTTCGAAAGAGGCGGAATTGCTGCGTTATCTCTGTGTAAACAGAAATAATGTGCTCGACAGAAATTTCGCCCTGAGAACCGTCTGGAACGATGACAGTTATTTCAATGCGAGAAGTATGGACGTGTATATCACGAAATTACGCAAGTTTCTGAAGGATGATCCATCGGTGCAGATAATCAATGTCAGGGGAAAAGGATTCAAATTAATTGATTAATTAAGATTTTTTAATATTCTTTAAGACGTTTATTTAATACCTTTGCGCCCGAAAATATAAAATATCTGATTATGTTCAATTTTTTACGATCTGTCTTTTACGGTATCCCGTCCACAAAGTCATACGAAGCCAAATTGCAGGATGAGGAGACAAAATACACTGTGTATCTGGAAACTCTCGAGTCCGACGGTCTCAGAAGATACAACGAACTGAAGGAGTATCTCGCCAATCCGGCAAATCTGAAAGTCGGAAGCGATCAGCCACAGAAAGAGCGTCAGCTGGAAAAAGATTATAAGGCAAAAGTCGAAGCTTTTGAAAAGAAGGGATTCCGTTTAGATAAGGAATTTCAGGAAAAAAGGCGGCGTCAACCCCACAGGGAAAGCCAGCAGAAGAAAAATCTTCAGCAGAAAAATAAGCTGGCAAAGTCGAATATATCGGCGGAATCGAAAAAGGAACGCAAGAAGCTGCGCCGGCAATTGGATGTACAGTTCAAGGAAGAAAAACGGCGGCTGAACAAGCAGATTGCAATGGACCGTCATCATCTGAAAGAGGAAGGCATACAGCTGAAACAGGAGTTGGAAGTTGAAAACCTGAAACTGAAAAAGGAATACGATCTGGCAAAACATCAGTTGAAAGCGGATCTGCAGCAGCAGAAAGACGAGCTCAAAAAGTTAAAACAGGAATTAAAAAATCTGGAAAATTCGAAATTAATTAAGGACTTTTTCAGTTTCAAGAAAAAATATTCCAAACTGATAGAGGAGCAGGAACGCTGGGTCTCGAAGTTCTATGAGGATTTTTCGAAAAACACGCTCGATGCGCGATGGTCGGACAAACAGATTGTCAGTGAACAGCTAATAAACGGAGCGCCATATTCCCCGATAGAAGATCTGCATATTTTTTCGCCCGACAACCTCCAGCAATCGGGAGGATTATTGAAAATAAAGACAAAACAGGAGAAAAAACAGGGTCTTGCATGGGATAAGACATACGGATTTGTCCCGAAAACATTTTCATATACATCGGGAATGCTGACTTCTTCACATTCGTTCAAACAGCTGTATGGCAAGTTCGAAGCAAAAGTGCGCGTCAAGCACACTCATGGAACCTATCATGCTTTTTGGATGGGAACGGACACTCAAAAGCCTCATTTGAACATCTTTAAATTTGAAGACAAAAATCTTGCAGTTGCCGCATATGCCAAAAATGCGGAAATCGAGCGGAAACTCAAATACAGGCTTAAAGACGATTTCTACATCTATACGCTTTTATGGAGCAATGACAAACTGTCATGGTTTATCAACGGCAAAAAAGTATTCGAATCCTCGAATGTCATTAACGAACCGATGTACATGTCGTTTTCGTCGGGAGTATATGACAAAAAGGCAGAAGCGACAGTAATGTACATCGACTGGGTCAGGTGTTTCAGGAGTAATTAAATTTTCAGTATATGGAAGAACAGCCGCTTTGCGGGAGATACGAATATCATGTGAGTTCGTATTTTACTGATTTGAAAAAACAGTTAAGCCTTCCGGCGCTGTTTTACTTTTTGCAGGAAAGCGCACTGGCACACGCCGAAAGCCACAATTTCGGATGGACGGAGATGTCGGGAAACAATTTTTTATGGGCGCTTTCCAGAATAAGGGCGCAAATCGACGGTTATCCTGCCTGGGAGGATTCCATATTCGTGGAAACATGGAGCAAAGGACCCGATACTGTCATGGCATACCGCGATTTTGAGGTCTATTCGTCAAACGGGAAAAAAATACTGTCGGCGACGTCCGCATGGCTGGTATTGAATATTGAAACACGCAAACCGCAGAGAATCGCATCAATGAAGGACAAATTTCCTGCACGCTACGACAGGAGCGCACTTGATGTCCGTCTGGAAAAACTTCCCCAACACGGGATTCCCGGAAGCAATTATCCTGTCAATACGGTACCCTACAGTGCAATAGATATCAATGGGCATGTAAACAATACTTTATATATACAGTGGGTTATAGACGCTTTTCCTGTCGATTATATTCTGAATCACGATGTCTGCGATATCGAGATTAACTATCTGCAGGAAGCGATGCTGAACCAGCAATATTATGTGACTGTAGAAGAGCTTTTGCCTGACGAATATTTGTGCAGTGTACTCAGACATATTGATAACAGGGATTTATCGAGAATGGTCTTAAAATTCAGAAGAAAAAATTGAGTTTGGCATACTTATTGTAAACAAATTTGATGGTTAAATGTATTTATAATGGGATTTCGCATCATGAAAAAAATACTTGTATTGTTAGCAGTGTCTTTTCCAAATATTATTATTGCACAGGAAGCCAGGCAATCATACTGGAAACATTCCGGCACGTCATACCTTAATCTCACGCAGTCATCGTTCAGCAGCTGGGCGGCGGGAGGCGAAAATTCCATAGCTGTAGGAGTAGGAATCAACAATATAAGGCTTATCTATAATAAAAATAAGATTTCGTGGGAAAACGGCTTGACGCTGGGATACGGTTTGCAGTATCAGGGAAGCGATCGCAGTAAAACCAACGACGTTATCGATTTTTTTTCGAAACTGGGATACAAGGCATTCGGTAAATTCGATTATGCCACCCAGATTCTTTTCAAAACACAGTTCGACAAGGGTTATCCCAGATATCCGATAACTCCCGAATCAAGATATAATTCCAAATTTATGTCGCCGGCTTCGGGCACTTTGTCCATAGGGTTTGACTATAAACCGTTTAACGGGTTTTCTCTGGTATTGTCCCCTATTTCGGGAAAATATACTTTCGTGCTCGACGATTCCCTGTCGAAAATCGGAGTTTACGGTGTAAAACCCAACAGACATTCGTATTACGAGCTGGGAACATCCATGAGGGTTGATTTTAACAAAGTATTGTTGAAAAATATTACGCTGCGAACAGTTATGGACATATTTTCCAACTTGCTGAGAAATCCCGAAAATGCAGATTTAAATCTGGAGATTTATCTCAATTTTAAAGTAACAAAATATATTTCGTCTAATTTAAATTTACAATTCAGATATGATGATGATATACAAAATAGAGGACCCGACAGGGGACCGTCTTTACAGTTTAAGCAAGTCCTGGGTCTGGGATTTTCATACAATTTTTAATAATAATTATTATGTATATACCTGATAACAAAACATTCACAGAGCTGTTTCAATCAGCTTTCCGGGCAGCAATCATTGCCGGTAAAAGAATTTTGGAGATTTTTAACGCCGAAGATTTCCAGGTGTCCATGAAATCGGATAACTCCCCGCTTTCTTCGGCTGACAGGGAAGCTCACGAGATAATTAAACATCTGCTGCTCAATTCGCGAATACCGATCCTGAGCGAGGAAGGACGGGATATGCAGTTCGAAGAGAGAAAGGCATGGGATATTTTATGGATAGTCGATCCTTTGGACGGAACACGGCAATTTATCCAGAAAAGAGAGGAGTTTACCGTAAACATAGCCCTGGTAGTTGGAGGAAATCCATTATTCGGAGTGGTTTACGCTCCTGCAATAGGCGATATGTATTTCGGAATTAAGGACATGGGCTCGTTCAAAATCACGATCGGGGATCGCGATCTGCTGTCCTGCTCCCTGCAGCAAATCATTCTGGAATCGAAAAAACTCGACCCTTCGTCAAAAACAAACGGCAAATATACAATACTGGCGAGCTACAATCATGTGAACAGGGAGACTTTGGAATATATCGCCGAAATGCGTAAAACTTATCCGGACGTGGAGGTCAAAAAGGTCGGCAGTTCCTTGAAAATGTGTATGCTGGCAGACGGAATAGGAGATGTGTATGTCCGGTATACCGATACGTACGAATGGGACACGGCCGCGGCTCAGACAATCCTCGAAGGCGTCGGCTGGAGTATCAATGCGCTGGATACCAA
>JAIRZR010000384.1 GCA_031267155.1 Prevotellaceae bacterium
TTCGGTCTTTGGATTCCATTCAAAAAAGCCATACAGGAAATATTTTCCATTATGGTAATGACCGTCGGAATCCCACAGAATCCGTCCGGGATACGGCACGTCCACATCCACGTCGTACGACGAAAAACTTGCGCCGTAACTTTCCCAGCGTTTCAGGTCGCCGGTCATCAGCGAAATATAGTACGGCGAACAAAAGACCTTACTGTCGTCCAGCGAGCCGTAAACGTAGAGCTTTCCACCGAAATTGTGCACCTCGCTGTCGGGAACATACATTTTCCACGAATAGGGCAGGACAGGATTTTGCACCGGCCAGCCGACCGTAACGTGTGCAAATTCGACCCGTCCGCTGTCCGAATCGGCATGGATGATACAGTCGCCGTTGGCAACAGCCTGTATGCGATTGTTTTTTACTGTCGCAACCTTTTCGTTCGACGATGAATAGTTGCCTGCCGGAAGTTCGCGCGTGTCGCCGATGTTCATCATATAATAGTGTTTGTTCCACTTTTGATTTTGGGCGACAGATACCGTACTGAATACGGATAATAAAACTGTTATGTACAAAAATCTTTTCATATTTATTATATTTATTGTTTGAATCTAAACGTTTCGAGCCGGACGTCTCCTCTCGTGGTGATAAAAAGCGTCAACTCAGCTTTGCCTTTCGATACTTTTTTCAGATTGATTGCCTTGGAACCAGCGCCTTCGCCGATAACTTTGCCGTTGGCGATAACCTTTACGTAAACAATATTTTCGAGGCCGCTGCCTTGCAGGGTCAACTGTTTTTCCCTGCCGGTAAATGCGATGTAGCGGAATCCGATTTCGGCGGCGCCGCTGATCAGCGTATTGCCGTATTCGCCTTCGTCAGTAAAGCGGTAGTTGCTACCGTAAACGGCGGTGTTGAACCATACGGGAAATGCTGTGTTCAAGCCTTCGGAGACTCCGCTACTTGTCGGGACAAGGGGAATAATCAAGCCATTCGCATCGAACTCAATCTTTTCGACGCATAGCGAGCGTTTGTTCCATACGCCGTTCATGGCGCGGTGATAGAAGACATACCATTCGCCGTTGAACTGCTCGATGGAACCCTGAATATTGGTGTTGCCCGCCATATTTTCTATGGTAAGAATGATTCCTCTGTAAACATACGGGCCTGTGATGTTTTCCGAAGTGGCATAGGAAAGGCGTTTGGGAGTATGGTTTTTTGGGGTGATGGCTCCGCAGTTTTCGTTGTAAACAAGATAGTAGATATTACCGCGTTTGCGGATGGACGGTCCCTCGTAAAAGTCTTTCAGTTTGCCGATATTTATCATACTTTCTTCGTCAATCACATCGTCGGCGGAAAGTTTTGCAATCATGAGATAATTGTCTTTTACCGGCTGCAGGGTCGGCGCCCAGACAATGTAACGGGTTCCGTCTTTTTCGACAAGAATCTTCGGCGTTATACCTTCGATATTCTTTTTTGTTTTGCTTCCCGTCACCCAGCGGAAATTCCCGAAAGGGCCCGTCGGACTGTCGCTTTCAACAACATAAAAATTGGTTTCGTTTCCTTCGCCATTCCATTCATAAGCGCCGTAAAGCAAATATTTACCGTTATAATAATGCACGTCGGAACCCCACAGATTCCTGCCTTTGAAAACGCTGCCCCCGTCGAAAGATGAAAAGGCAAGTCCATCGCTGCTCCACCGTTTCAGGTCGCCGGTCATCACCGGCACAATGTAGGGCGAACAGTACACTCCGGACGCATCCAGCGAACCGTAAACATGCAGTCTGCCGTTGAAAACGTGCGCTTCATTATCGGGAACATACATCTTCCACGAATAGGGCAGGACAGGATTTTGCACCGGCCAGTCGACCGTAACATGTGCAAATTCGACCTGTCCGCTGTCGGCTTCGGCATGGATGATGCAGTCGCCGCTGGCAATAGCCTGTATGCGACTGTTTTTTACTGTCGCGACTTTTTCGTCCGACGAAGAATACTTGCCTGCCGGAAGTTCGCGCGTGTCGCCAATGTTCATCATGTAAAAGTGTCTGTTCCACTTTTGATTTTGAGCGACAGATACCGTACTGAATACGGATAATAAAACTGTTATGCTATATATTAAAATAAAATACTTTCTCATTGTTCTCATAAAAAATTCTAAATACTTTTTTAATATTCTCTTAAACACGTCGGGAGTAATGCAGGCTTTACGTCAGGAGTAATGCAGGCTTTACGTCAGGAGTAACGCAGGCTTTACGTCGGGAGTAACGCAGGCTTTACGTCCAACACAGCGCAGGCTCGATGTTACACCGAGCCTGCATACTGTCCGACATATCTTTACACACTGTTTACCGTTCGCTTATACATTACATGCAAGAACGTAATCGAAGATATATGTACGCGGTTCTTTCAAATCAGTTGCAAAGTTTGAGAACTGCGTAGTAATACTCAATTTATAGTCGCCGGCAGGCAAATCTGCAGGGACGATAAAAGTAATCTTCGACGGGTCGTTGTCCAGAATTGAGGTGGCGGGAATACCGAAAACCGTCTGGCTGTTGATTTCCGTCAGATGTATTCCTACATCTTCGCTATCGCCTGTAACCTTCATCTTCGAGCCGGTAAGCTTGACGCCGCCGCCGGGAGTGATAACGGAATTGGTTTCTCCGGATACCACATCGGTCAGGGTATTGATGAAAATACCCGATGACGCCATGCCAAGAACTTCGACCTCTATCGTTTCAATTGATTTGCGAACATCCACTGATGCGACAGCGCCGAGACGCAGGCTATTTTTATCTTTGTTCCATGTCGGATGGTCGCCGATAAATATGCCGTCAACGAGTAAACTGTTGTGCGTCAATCCAAATTCAACATGTTTTGCATTGCACAATTCCTCTACCGCTATCTCCCGAAGGAGCAGATAAGCAGCTTCCAGCGTTACCGGACTGAGATCCGTACGACGCTTAACTGCTATTGCTATCAGATCCGCTATTGTCACCGGACCTGTCGATACCACACGACCCGAACGGTCGTCTTTCCTTGCTGTGAGAAGCAAGTCATACAATTCTACAAATACTCTGAATATCTTTGACATACTTAAAATAAATTATTAAATGAATACTAAATTATCGCCACAAAGGTAATAATTTTTTTCATAATAATTTCAATCGCCCACGCAAAATGATCTTTTCGGACATCCCCCTTTCCTACCGTATTTTCAGAGTAACAACCGTAATCACAGCCAGCAGTATTGCGATAATCCAGAACCGGATAGTGATTTTGGATTCCGGCAGTGGCTGAAACGGTCGCTGTATATGAGCGTCGATTCCGGAGTTTCCCGCTTTCTGGTAGTGATGATGCAGAGGAGTCATTTTGAAGATGCGTTTTCCCGTGCCGTACCGTTTTTTAGTATATTTGAAATACGAAACCTGAACAATGACGGACAGGCTTTCGACAAAAAATATCCCGCACAAAACAGGAATAAGCAGTTCCTTGCGTATGATTATCGCGAACACGGCAATAATTCCGCCGAGCGCCAGGCTTCCGGTATCGCCCATAAATACCTGTGCCGGAAAGGAGTTGTACCAGAGGAAACCGATCAGGGCGCCTATGAATGCCGCCATAAACACCACAAGTTCGCCGGTGGACGGGATGTACATTATGTTGAGATAGTCGGCATATATTATATTTCCGGACAGATAGGCGAATATTCCCAGCGTTGTGCCTATCACTATGGATATTCCCGTCAGCAGCCCGTCGATGCCGTCCGTGAGATTTGCCCCGTTGGACACAGCCGTTATGATGATAATGGTAGCCAGAACAAAAATTATCCATCCGCCCATCTCCTTTGTCTTGCCCTCGCCGGGCATCAGCATGTCGTAGTTAAACTCGTTGTCCTTAAAGAAGGGGATTGTGGTTATTGTTGATTTTGATTCCTTCGACCAGATTTTCTGGTCGCCGATAGTCGTAAGCTGCGCGTCGGGCGTGTGCGGCTCGACCTTTTCGCGGACAACCACCCTGTCGTTCAGGAACAGAGTGCAGCCCACTATTATTCCAAGTCCCACCTGCCCGATAATTTTGGACTTGCCGCTAAGCCCCTTCTTATTTTTCCTGAACACCTTGATATAATCGTCAATAAAGCCGATCATCCCCAGCCACACCGTTGCCGTAATCATCAGCAGCAGGTAAACATTGTCCAGCCTGGCAAAAAGCAGCACCGGAATCAGTATCGACAGCAGGATAATAATCCCGCCCATCGTTGGCGTTCCCTTCTTGTTCATCTGTCCCTCGATGCCCAGATCCCTTATTTCGTCCCCGATTTGCCTGCGCTGCAGCATCCTTATTATCCGTTTGCCGGCAAACAGGGCTACAGTCAGCGAAAAAATCATTGCCAGGGCTGCCCTGAAGGAAATAAAATTGAGCATCCCCGAACCGGGAATGTCAAATATCTTCCGTAAATATGTAAATATGTGGTATATCATAAATATTTAATCTATTAAACTTTTCAATTCTTTCCATAAGCGCGAAACGGGAAGCCCCATGACATTATAGTATGAGCCTTCGATTCTTTCGACGCCGGTGTATCCTATCCATTCCTGAATCCCGTATGCTCCGGCTTTGTCTAAAGGGCGGTAATTTTCGACGTAATACTCTATGTCGCCGGGACTCAGGTCTGCAAAAAACACGTTCGTGAAAACGCTGAATATCTTTTTCCGCACTGTGCTTCTTATGCATACGCCCGTTATGACTTCGTGTTTCCGTCCCGAAAGCTTTCGCAGCATTTCCTTTGCGTCCTGCATGTCTTCCGGCTTTCCGATAAGCCTGTTTTGGCATTTCACCATTGTATCCGCCGTGATCAGTATTTCGCGGTCGCCCGGTTTCCGGGGACATGCGTCCGATTTCTTCCCCGCCAGAAAACCGGCGACCCCGTCTGCCGGCATGTCGGGAGGATAGGATTCGTCGAAACTGAAATCTTCCGCTATTTCGAACGGAATGTCCAGTCTTCCTATCAGTTCCCTTCTTCGCAGCGATTGGGATGCCAGTATAAGCCGGAACTCTTTCAGTCTGTCCATCATATTGCGGCTGTAAGTGTCTTTAAATATTCAGCTTCTTCCTTTTCGAGATATGGCGACAGGGAATCGTAAACCCGCCTGTGATAGCTGTTCAGCCATTCTGTTTCCTCCCCGCTCATCATGGAAAGGTTTATGGATTTTGTTTCTATCGGGCAGAGTGTCAGCGTATCGAATTTGTAGAAATCGCCATAGCCGGTGTTGCAGTGAAATTCACATGCGATGAGGTTTTCCGTTCTTATTCCGTATTTTCCCTCGACATATATCGCCGGTTCGTTGGACGTTACCATGCCCGGCACGAAAATCACCGGATTCTCTTCACTGCGGATGCTTTGAGGTCCCTCGTGCACATTCAGGTAATGACCGACTCCGTGACCCGTCCCGTGCAGGAAATTCTTCCCCTTCTCCCACAAAAACCTGCGTGCAAGCGCGTCTAACTGCGAGCCTCTTGTTCCCGCCGGAAATACAGCCATGCTCAGGTTTATCATTCCCTTAAGTACCAGAGTGTAGTCCTCCTTTTCCTCTTCAGTCGGATTGCCGAAATGCAGGGTCCTGGTGAGATCCGTCGTACCGGTCAGATATTGCGCTCCGGAATCGACTAAATAGAAGGCGTCCGTCCCGATTTCGGCGTCCGATTCTTTCGACGGCGAATAGTGCGGCAAGGCTCCGTTGGCTCCGTATGCGGATATTGTGCTGAAACTAAGTCCCCTGTAATCCTTTCCGGATTTCCTTAATTCCTCAAGTTTCACGGCGGCTTCCGTCTCCCTTATCCTGATTTTTCCGACATTTTCGTTCAGCCATCTGATAAACCGGAACATGGCAAGTCCGTCGGTAATCATGCAGGAGCGGAAACCCGAGAGTTCAACTTCGTTTTTGACTGCTTTCCTGAAAGCTATGCTTTCGGCAATATTCTTCTCCTCGACAATGTCAAGCCTGCTTTTCAGCAGTTTGCAGATGTGAAAATTCGTTTTGTCGAAATTGAGTTTAACCGTACGGTTTTCATCGATGGCGGAGATAAAGCGGTCGAAATCGCTGTAGGGATGTATCGAAATCCCGTCTCCGGAAAGCTGTTCCCGATCGCTTTTCGACAGCTGATTTTCGTTCATGAACAGATGCGCAAGCGGATGGTCAATGACTAAATACGATATCGCAACCGGATTGTATGCGACGTCCGAACCTCTCATATTCAGTATCCACGCGATTTCGTCCAGCGCGGAGACGATGTATATTTCACTGTTTGGGCTTGCCGATTTTGCAAAATCGGCAAGTTTTTCCTTTCGGCTTTTTCCCGTGACTTCGTCGGGCAGCAGGAAGGCTTCCGATTCGGGCAGGGGCGGTCTGTCGGTATAGATTTTGTCGAAAATGTCTCCCGTATCGACAGGAATCAGGGGCGCCAGCGACTGTTTCAGGCTCACGAACCGGTTTATGGAAAACATTTTGGCGTCGATTCCCACTTTCCTGCCGTCTTCCAGCCGCGTCTTCAGCCACGATTCGTCAAATAATCCGCCGGAAGTCAGTTTCCGCATTTCTATGCCCGTTCCGTCCAGCTGCTTTTTTGCCTGAATAAAATACCGTGAATCAACCCATAAGGCGGCTTCGTCCAGGGTTATCGTCAAAGTCCCCGCCGAACCGGTAAAACCCGATATCCATTTCCTGTACTTCCAGCATTTCGCGGGATATTCGCTGAAATGCGGATCGTTTCCCGGAATAATAATGGCGTCGATTCCCCTGTTTTTTAATTCTGTACGCAGAGATGTGAGTCTCTCTTTAATGTAATTTATCATATACAATCTTTCCGCAAATGTAGATATAATTTCGTAATGAGGTACAAAAACATGGTTCTATAACGAATCGTCCGGGTACACGGTATGTATATAGTGCGCGGATTAAAATTGTGAGGTAAAAATATAGAGATGCTTCGTGTCTTTTGACGCCGCAGGCGTCTGATGTCGATAACCCCGGGCAAGCGAAGCGCAGCCCGGGGTAAGCTATCGCACTCCAGAACTACGAAGTAGTTCAAGCTTGCGCTTGATTCAAGTCCTTACGGAGTTGTGAC
>JAIRZR010000435.1 GCA_031267155.1 Prevotellaceae bacterium
TCTGGGATAAGCATACTCATAATATTACTGTTAATTATTTAATATTCAGCTGCAAATACAGTAAAATTATTTGATATTTACCCCATTTTTTTTTACTCTTTTTTTATTTTGCTTATCCCGAACTCAGGTTAGTGAAAAACGCCGGAAAACATAAGAGAGACAGAAAAAGTCTCACTATAGATGAAACCCAAAAACCGGTTTTTGAAAATCATTTCACGAGCGATAAAATCTGTTTCACGGGAAATGAAACCCGTCTCACGGGAGAGGAAACCCGTCTCGGGAGAGGAATCATGAAAAACTCAGGAGAAACGTACTCCGTCTCACGAGAGATGAAAAATTTTTCAGGAGAGATGAAATCCGTTACAAGAGAGATTTTTTTCATCTCTCGTATGTTTTTTTCAGTCAATTCGCACGAAAATAAATAACTCTAATATAATAATTAATTAAATCACAGACGTATGAACACTTTAGTAGAAATTTTAATCAGTTCGGTCAACACGGTTTTTGACCTTTCAGACATGTTTTTATCCTCCCTTTCCGACGGAGGATTTCTATCGGCAGCCGGCGGCGGCGCTACGCTCGCCTTCGCATTGGGTACGGTGGCGCAGGGCATCGACGAGCAGTTCAGCAACATCGACAACCTTGTTACCGTCGTCACGGTGCACCAGACAACATGGCCGATGCCGTCCAACCTGCTCCAGCAGCTCACCAACAACCGCGACCAGCTTCATACGCTGATAAACAAATGCCGCACCACCTCAGGCTCACAGGTTGACCGCGCGCTTCGCAATTCACTGCTTAAATCGACCGTAGGACTTTGCCTGCTTGAAGCAAGAATCTGGGCTTATGGAGAATTTGTCTGTATAGCTATATCAGGACATGACATGTCGCAGTATCATGAAACTGCTCCACCTTATTTATTTCACATCACTGAAACGGGATACCATTAGATAGTATCCTCTGTGCACAGTTGACATTTTGAAATACACCTTCGGGAACTTTTTATCACAGGATTTGTTATAGTTCCCGATAAATATTAATTAAAAGGAAAGGGGGTATTTGGATGAGAAAGTAATATTGAAAAAGAGAGAAGAATTAAGATGAGAAATACACATACATAATATAAATATTATAAAAATAAATAGTTTTTACTATGGAAATTATGTGTAAAAGCAAAGAAACTAATACCATGAAAAAACCTGTTTTGCTTGCGTTATTCTGTTTATTAACCATACAGCAAGTCTTTTCGCAGGGCTCGAGCTTGAGCGGCACCGTGTTTGAAGATTCGGGAGAACCGCTTCAGGGCGTGAGCATTGTGATCAAGGGGACTACCTCCGGAGTAGCCAGCGACAGCAACGGAAAATATTCCATTAAAGTACAGAACGGTTCGACGCTGATCTTTTCGTGTGTGGGATTCGTCACGCAGGAGATAGAATACACCGGACAGAATTCGCTCGACATCACTATGGCTGACGAACAGCTGGGTCTCGACGAAGTCGTAATCGTGGGCTATGGCGTGCAGAAGAAGCGCGAAGTTACGGGCGCGGTTTCATCCATTAAGATGGAGGACACCCCTGTTGCGACCTTCTCTACCGTGAGTCACGCGCTGGCGGGCAAGGCTGCGGGTCTGCAGGTTAGCCAGACAAGCGCGCAGGTCGGCGGCGGGAGCAAGTTCCGGATCCGCGGCGAGACGTCAACCGGCGCAGGCAACGAGCCGCTGATCATCATCGACGGTTTTCCGGTTACATCCGGATCGGACCTCGGTTCCGGATCGAGCTACAGCGCCGGCAGAACGGACAATATCCTGGAATCGCTCAACCCGAACGATATCGCTTCAATCGAGATACTGAAGGACGCAAGCTCAACAGCCATCTACGGTTCGCGTGCCGGACATGGCGTGATTATCGTTACCACAAAGAGGGGACGCAATGAGCAGAGGAGGATAAACTATTCGGGCAACGTGTCCGTGCAGAGCATGAAAAACGGATACGACATGCTTGGCGCGAAAGAGTTTATGGAACACTGGAACAGGGTATATTACGAAAAGTACCTGCAAAGAAACGGAATGGACATCTATGCCGGCTATATAAAGCCCAATCCGAATCCGGAGCCTTTCGTGCCGCGGTACACCGACAGCCAGATCGCATCGGCGCGAACCACCGACTATTTCAACGAAGTAACCCGCACGGGCGTGCAGCATTCGCACAACCTGTCGCTGACCAGCGGTACGGAAACCACGCAGTATATGGCTTCCGTCAACTATTTCGACCAGAGGGGCGTCATCAGGAACAACAACATGAGCCGCCTGTCCGCCAACCTGAACCTCGACCAGAAGCTGTCACAGTACGTGAAGACGGGACTGTCGCTCAACCTGAGCCGCAACCGCTACGACAACGTGCCGCTGGGCGACAACGAATGGGAAAATTCCGGCATCATCGTTTCGGCAGTGAGGTTTGCTCCGTACGTGCCGGTGCGCGACGCCAGCGGAAAATATTCGCTCAATCCCGACATGACGCAGGTGCCAAACCCCGTGTCGCTGCTCGACATCACGGACAACACGACCAAGGACAGGCTGCTGGGATCGGCATACCTGCAGGTGGAGCCGGTAAAACATCTTGTGCTGAAGGCTTCGCTGGGCGTGGACAGGAAATATGCCAAGCGTAAAGCCTACCTGCCGACGACAACCCTGCTCGGCGCCGCCACAAACGGCAATGCAAACATCTCGCAGGAGGACAAGCTCGACTGCATCATGGACCTGACGGCAAACTACAGCCGCGACATCGGCAGTCACAGCTTCACCGCCCTGCTGGGATATTCCTTCCAGCAGTTCAACACCGAGGGAGTGTATGCCGGCAACACCGATTTCCCGATAAACGGGTTTCTGTACAACAATCTCGCTGTCGGAAACGGCGCCAGGCCATCGGTCAATTCGTGGGCAAGCAGAAACTCGCTCGGCTCGTACTTCGGACGTATCAACTATTCGTTCCTGGGGCGCTATCTCCTGACGGCAAGCCTGCGCGCCGACGGCGACTCGAACTTCAATCCGAAATACCGCTGGGGATATTTCCCTTCGGTGTCCCTGGGATGGCGGTTCAGCGACGAGCCTTTCATGGAGTCTGTCTCCGGCGTTCTCTCCAACGGAAAGCTGAGGGGCGGATACGGACAGACGGGTAACTCGAACGTCGGCAACAGAATCCGTAACGCTTACGGCGCCGGAAGCACTTATGTGTTCGGCGATACCGGATACACCGGCGTCAATGTCATACGCCTGGGCAATCCGGCTCTGACATGGGAGACGACCAGCGAATTTAACGCAGGTCTGGATCTGGGTTTCCTCAAAAACCGCATCAACCTGACGCTCGAGTACTACGACCGCATCATCTCCGACCTGCTGGTAACCAGCAAGAGTCTGCTTTCGTATCACGAAATAACGTCCATGGCGGCAAACATCGGAAAGACGCGCGGACGGGGATTCGAAGCGACACTGAATACGCTTAACATCAGTACGGACAGGGTGTCGTGGAGTACCGACTTTACCCTGTCGCTGTACCGCGACCGCTGGGAAGAGCGCGACCCGACCTGGAAGCCGGCAGTTTACCAGTCGGCAAAGGATCCCATCCGCGCCATGTATCCCTACAGGTCGGACGGACTGATGGCTGCGGGCGAAACCGCTCCGGCATGGCAGCCCGCCCTGCTGCCCGGACAGATCAAAATTAAAAACCTGAAGGACGAAAAGGGAAGGGAGAACATCATCGACCAGTATGATCGCGAACTGGCGGGTTCGAGCGATCCGGCATTCAATTTCGGCTTCAACAACGTTGTCCGGTACAGGAACTTCGACTTCAATATCTACTTCTACGGAGAGGTGGGACGTCTGAGGGGCGCAAGCTATTACAACAACTGGGTAGCGGGATATTCCGGGAAAAACGTCCAGAACCTGTCAAGGAGAACCTTCGACAGCTGGTTTCACGACAGCCGGAACACCACGCAGCCAGGCGTAATCGAAAGCACGTATGCCAGCTACGACAGCAACAGCGACTACTGGTACAAAAAGATAAGCTATGTCAGATGCCGCAATATCACGCTGGGATACACCGTCCCCGTTTCAAAAAGCATACTGAACAGCATCCGCGTGTATGCCGATGTAAACAACCCGTTTGTCATTACAAACTGGAACGGCGTCGATCCGGAAACGGACAGCGACAGGTATGCGTATCCGAACGTTACGAGTTTCAGCATAGGTATAGACATTTCATTCTAAATGTTAAACAGTAAAAATATAATTGTGATTATGACAGCAATATGCAAATTTTCAGCAGCGGCGCTGCTGATGGCAATCGGCCTGCAGGCGTGCACGCTGGAAACGGAAGTGTACGACGATATCAACCCCTCGATATATCCCACTACCGAAAGGGATGCGGAAGACATGGTTACTGCAAGCCTCTACGGAGCTTTCCGCAACAACGGCTACAACGGACTGTTCAACGCTGCAACGGGCGTTCAGACAAGCACCGACATGGCAAGCGACTACGGCCTGTGCTCGTGGGACGACGGCGGCGGGTGGATGCGGCTGGCATCCGCTTCATACGGGGCAACGGGCGATTCGCGCAACGTAACGAATTTCTGGAGGGATTATACCAACTATATCAGCAAGATGACGCTGACAATCGACCGGATATCGGGAATGAATATCGACGAAAGCCTCAAAACCCGGCTCATTGCCGAACTGCACTGCGGCCGCGGTTTCCTGGCGTTTGTCCTGTACGACCTCTACGGTCCGATTATCCTGGCAGATCTGGAAACGCTGAAGAATCCGCAGGAAGAGAAGATCCTGCCGAGACAGACGGACGAGGCGACAAGGACGTTTATCGTTGAGGAGCTGACCGAGGCGGCGAAAAATCTGCCCCATTCCTACAAAAGGGGAGACGTGGGCTACGGACGGTTTACAAAGGGTCTCTGCCACATGGTGCTGCTCAAGTTCTACATGCAGACTGCACAGTGGGACATGGCGGAAAAGGAAGGACGCGAACTGATGAAGCCGGAATACGGATACGGTCTCGTCCCGGAATACAAAGACATCTTTACCGAAGCCAACGAAAAGAACGAGGAAACCGTGTGGGCGGTCAACTGCAAGCACGGATTCCAGACGCACAAGTGGTTTCCCCATGCCATGACAAACAACTATCCGGGATACACCGGCGGCTGGGGAGGATACAAGATGACCTGGAAATTCTTCAAGACGTTCGAAGCCGGCGACAAGCGCAGGGAAACAATTATCTACGAATATGTTACTCTGGAGGGAGATACTCTGAACGAGAAGAATAAGGGTAAGGAAGGCAACTCGCTTGCGCAGGGCGTTCTCCCGATGAAGTATGATGTCGCTACGGCAAATCTGGTTGGCGAAAACTGTCAGATCGACTGGATCGTTTACCGTTACGCCGATGTCATTACTCTGCTGGCGGAAGCTATCGTACGCAAGGGAAACACTGTTACCGGCGAGGCTGTCAGCCTGCTTAACAGGGTGAGGACAAGAGCCGGTCTGAATGCGTATGCCGAAAACAGCTTCTCCGGAGCACGCGACTTTCTCAACAAGCTGCTGGACGAACGGGGTCACGAATTTTACTTCGAGGGATGCCGCCGTCAGGATCTTATCCGCGACGGTTCATACGTTGCAAAAATGAACGAAAAACGTACAGACCTCGGCTGGGCAACTCCGGTAGTGACAAACGACCGGATTCTGTTCCCGCTGCAGGAGTCGGCAATTATCGAAGGCAAGGGTATTGTGAAACAAAACCCCGGCTATTAAAACGTTAACGACTATCATTTTCCTGAAACAGCCGGACTGTCAGTCCGGCTGTTTTTTTAATACTGCGCGCGGGCTAAAAAATGGAGATTATAGAAAAGCATATAGAAATAGAGCATATAGGAAGCATATAGGATAGCATATAGGATAGCATATAGGAAGCATGGAGGAAGCATGGAGGATACATGGAGGATATAGATTTCATCTCAAACCTTTTCAATGAAAGTTTTGTGTTTTCGAAAAAAGATGTACCTTTGCGCCCGCAATGAATGATTGTTTGTAGCATGTCGGCGCGGTAGCTCAGCAGGTTAGAGCGCATGATTCATAATCATGAGGTCTCCGGTTCAATCCCGGATCGCGCTACAAAAGAAGTCAGAGGTTTACAAGGAGATTGTAGGTTTCTGATTTTTTTGTTTGCATGTAATTTGCATGTAAGCTATCCAATTTGATATTGTTTTCACAAAAAAAATTAACTTAAAACGAAGGTTTTACATACCCTGAACAATTTTATTTGTGATTGCTAAATTAATCATATCTTTGCACGATTTTTGACAATTGCAGAAATGAAACAAATTTATTTGCAAAGATAGATTAAATATAAATTATGTCGTTAGTTGATAGAACACAAATACATAAAAGTTTATGGCAATAAAGAAATCTGAAATATACAGCTCATTATGGGCAAGTTGCGATGAATTGAGAGGTGGAATGGATGCCTCGCAATACAAAGATTATATCCTTACGCTGCTTTTTGTGAAATA
>JAIRZR010000055.1 GCA_031267155.1 Prevotellaceae bacterium
ACAGCTCTAAATCCTTAACACAGCATTTCGAAAATCTGATAAACAGATATACCGGAAACATTGACTTGAGACTGGCTGCCGAATACATGCTCGACAATCAGTTCGAATCGCATCTGGAGAACTATGAAAACAAACCGCTTACCATTGCAGAAGACTATCTGCTGGTTGAAACCTCATACCCTCAATCCTCCCCTGAACTTTCATCAAACAATCCAAAAAATAAAGAAAAAGGGATACCGCATTATCCTTGCACATCCCGAACGCTATCTGTACATGGATAAAAGCGATTATAGAAAGCTCAAAGCGGACGGCTTTCTGTTTTTTCAGCTAAATCTTCTTTCTCCCACAGGATATTACGGCAGGCAGGTACAGGAAAATGCGGAATATCTTCTCAGGAACGACTTCTACACTTTTATGGGAACAGATATACACAGTCTGGAATCTCACATACAGGCTTTCAATATCAAATCGCTGACCGCCAAACTGACAGACAGAATAAATGTCCTGATCGAAAATAACCGGCAACTTTTTCAATTGAAAATTGAGAATTGAAAATTAAAAATTTCGCGATGCATTGCCAAGGTTTCCCAAAACTTTGTGCATCTGCGATTTTGCGGTAAACGGAAAAACTCCAAAGTTCCGAACTGCCATCAAATAAATCTTCTGATTAATGTCAGGAGTCCGAAAAATTACCTCCCTTAGCGCCTCAAAATAATATTTCCCCTAAATTCTGCGGTCATCCTGAATACAAATATTTATTATTCATACTCAAAATACAATATTACAGGGTTATCGTCTTCTTTAAGATTCAGCAGTTTTTCCCTGTCCGGCAGATCTTTTTTTATCTTTTCACCAAGATTTTCGGTGAAGGAAAGATGTTCTATCGGAAGAATTGAATATACTCTCTTTTCATCCGAACAGCACAACCGCCATATACCAAATCGCTCGCCTTCAAAAAGAAGATCATTAGTAAGAAATCCGGCAATCCTGACATTTTTCCTGCCGTTTCTGTTATCGCACAATACATGATATTGTTCATGTATCCCAAGAGTAAACAAAATAATGTCTTTATATTCAATAAAATTACTGATACAATAAATTTTGTTATCAATAATGTTACCTATTTTCTCTACTTCATAATTTGCTTTTTCAAAATCATTTTTAGACGGCCATCTGCTGCTTTTGACTGCAAGAAACGGGATGAGGCCTTCCTTTTCAATAGAAAATACCGTATCCATAAATAATTGTGCATATTTTGGAGAATGCGGACTGTTTCTGGAAAAGAAAAAGCTATTGTAAGACATCGTTTCCATCCATCCCTTATTACAGTCAGCCGGAAGCCATGAATCTTTATATTCCCCTGTTTGCTTATCTATCTCATGTAACAGCCGGTTTTCTTTCGATTCTGATTTTCCGTTGGCGTCTGCATACAGTCGTCCGTTACTGTACTGTATATAATGACTGTATATTCTTTCGGAAAGATTTATCCGTTTTATAAATTTGCCGGTATCAATATCATAAATCATAATGCAGTTTCCATCAGTAACCATTAAATAAATTTCATGATTTATTTCATCAATGGTAAAATCCCTCAAATCAATATATTCTCCCGGTCCCTGTCCCGTACGGCCTATTTTACGTATAAATTTTCCATCCATATCAAATACGAATACGCTGTTTGTATAATCTCTGTCAAATACAAATATTTTGCCGTCAAATACCTGAACTTCGTTTATATACCCAATCAATGATTCGTCAACTGTTTCCAATGGAATGGATCTTACTTTTTTAAACAAAGACGACATGTAAATTTTTTCTTCTTTGGGAATATTGTCGAAATCGACAGTATATACACTGTTATTTTCTACTGTTTCCTTCTTCCTGTCCGAATTGCAGGAAATCGTTAATGTCAGCAATAATGCGAAGAAATACAGTTTTTTAATTATCTGTTCACACATAATATTTCTGGCCATATTCTTATTTTCTTAATGCATAATTATAATAAAATTCCGCCGCAAATATACAGAAATATTTATACTAAAATTGTGATATGAAAAACGACAATTGAAAAATGACGGGACTCGACCCTTTTGAGACACCCTCTACATGGATGTTCACAATTTTAGTCCGCGCATGGTATACATACTTATGCAAGCAAAATTACATACACTCTGAAAACTGCTATATCCTGTTTATTTCGCACCACATATTGGAATAATCAACCATAATTGTGGCTCTGGAAATTTTACTGTTTCTATTCAAAAATAAGATCATGTCATTATCTACCCACGCGATTCGTATAGAACCTAAAAAGTAAAGGAGGCGGGGAGTGGGTGTCCTCACCTCCTTTGTTAAGCTGAACTAACCTATGAAAAACCAAATTCATCATATAAACACGTGTGTACTGAAAATGTTCAAAGGGAGATTAAAAAAATTGCAGCATTTTTATCTCACAATTTTAGCCCGCACAGTATAATAATGGTTGCATTTTCTTCACAGGCCTTGCCCTGTGCTAACGATCACGCTATTTCATAGCTATTTAGAGTCTTTATGTCATATCCTGCCTCAGACAAAAAGCGACGCGTTAACTGGCAGGAGTACCGCCGAGTTTATTCACTATTACTGCGAGGGCGCCGTCTCCGGTAACATTACATGCCGTTCCGAAGCTGTCTATAGCGATATACAGTGCAATCATCAGCCCTACGGAACCTTCGTCGAAATGGAGTATCGACTGCAGTATGGCTATGGAAGCCATGATTGCTCCTCCAGGGACTCCAGGCGCTGCTATCATCATTATTCCCAGCATAAAAATAAAACCGGCGTACAGCAGAATATCGTGGGGCAAACCTGTCATGAGGCATATTGCCAGACTTGTTGCAACGATTTTCAGTGTGCTGCCCGACAGGTGAATCGTTGCGCACAGCGGGACACAGAAGTCTGCAATATCCTCATTCACGCCAAGTTTCTTTACCTGACCGAGCGTAACCGGGATGGTTGCCGCCGAAGAAGAAGTGCCCAGTGCAGTCATATACGCGGGCATCATTTTATACAGCAGCCTGAAAGGATTCTTTCCGGCAAATCCTCCGGCCACACAGAACATGATGACAAGCAGAAGTATATGCAGTATGAAGATTACCAGAATTATCCTTCCAAAAATGGAAATAACCCTGAATGCCGCGCCGGAATAGCTCATGCCGAGAAATATGCCGAATATAAATACCGGCAGCAGGGGAATTATGACGCCTGTGATTACCTTTTCGACTATTGACCTGAATTCGTCCGTTGCCGACTTTATCGCTGTTCCCCTGACGAATGCGTTTCCGATACCAATGACAAAAGCCAGTATCAGGGCAGTCATAACATCGAATACGGGTTTTATCTCCAGCGAAAAATACGGCGAAACGGTTTCGGATTCGGGATTTTTGATGCTGTCAGGCGAAAAAACGCTGTCGCCGATCAGCGAAGGATATACTGCGCTGCACGAAAAGTAGGAAAAGAATCCCGAGAAAAGCGTAAATCCATACGCAAGAATTACCGTGATAATCAGCAGACGTCCTGCATTTTTACCCATATCGGCAATTCCGGGAGCGACCAGACCCACTACTATCAGGGGAATGCAGAAACCCAAAAAGCCCGAAAACAAATCATTAAAGCTCGCAAAAATCCTTACGCTCCATTCCGGAACAAAATTCCCCAGAACAAGTCCCGCAGCAATGGCTATCGCCACTCTGGGAAGCAGCCCGATTTTAAATGCCTTTTTCATTGAACGGGAAACGGGGTAAACTCATATCCTTCATCCTTAGCCTTTATATCCCCGACCGAGGGAAAAGCGATGTGCATGCCGGCAATCGGGATTCTGTTTTCTGCAAGATAATCCAGAAGCTTTTTACGGTAGATTACAGCCTGTTCCGGATTGACGTCGTATGTGATTGCCACTTCGGGATGAGGCATCTGCACCGCCATGGCATGTGTCAGGTCGCCCCAGATAAATATGCGCGAGCCGGCAGACTCGAACATGTATCCGGTGTGTCCGGGCGTATGTCCGTAAGCGGCAATGCCTTTGACGCCATGGATAATCTCCTTTGCATCCTTTCCCGCTTCGGAGGGAACAAACAGATGAAGCCTGTCCCTGTATGCCGCTATGACAGCCTGCGCCTGAGCGGCTCTTTCGGCATTGCCCGTCCAATAGTCATGCTCGGGCTGCGGGAGATAGAGTTCGGCATTGGGAAACATCAGTTTGGCGTCTTTCAGCAGTCCGCCGATATGGTCGCCGTGCATGTGGGTCAGCAGGACGATGTCAACCTTTTCCGCGCCTGTCCCCAGCGATTTCAGATTGTCGAACAGGTTCCGTCCGAAACCGGCGTCTATCAGAATCGTTTTGCCGTCCATCTGCACAAGAAATGCATTGACGGCAGAGGGATAAGTTCCGTCGGGAACGTGTTTTTTAAGCATTTCGGGCGTAGTCCCGATAAGATTTGCTGTGTTGCTGTTCTGCTGGCCTTCGGACAGAACGCTTACGGTCGCATTCCCGATTTTGAACGTGGCAACATTTCCAGCCTCCCGGGCCGGAGATTCATATACGGATAAAACCGTAACAGCAAGGAATGAAACGGCAAGTTTCCATCCGGCATTCCTGATTCCATAATTTTTCATATCATACTTATTTTTAATTTAACTGTTATACTTTTCAAGTGCATATTTCAAACATTCCACGGCATTCAGCAAATCCGCCTTTTTCAGCACGTATGCGATCCGCACTTCGTCAATTCCCCTGTCTTCAGCATGATAGAAGCCCGAGGCGGGAGCGAGCATCACGGTCTGCCTTTCGTATTCAAACTCCTCGAGTATCCATTTCGAGAAATTCTCGGCGCTGTCCACGGGAAGCCTGGCTATGGTATAGAACGCGCCCTTCGGCATGGGACAGAACACGCCGGCGATTTTATTCAGACCTTCGATCAGGCAGTTGCGTCTTTCCTGATATTCCCTGTGAATTTCGTCAAAATATTCGCCGGGAGTATCGAGGGCGGCTTCCGCAGCGATTTGACCGATGGCGGGAGCGCACAGTCGCGACTGGCAAAAGTGCAGCGCCGACTCCGTAACTCTTCTGTTTCTTGTGATCAGGGCGCCTACGCGAATCCCGCACATGCTGTAGCGCTTCGAGGTGGAATCGATGAGTATCACATTGTCATCCACGCCTTTCAGTTCCATGCACGAATGATATTCAAGTCCGTCATAGCAAAACTCGCGATACACTTCGTCCGAAATCAGAAACAGGCCGTACTTTGCAACAATATCCCTAAGCTGTTCCAGTTCTTCTTTCGAATACAGGTATCCGGTAGGATTGTTGGGATTGCACAGAAGAATGGCTTTTGTCGATGGACTGATCAGGTTTTCAAACTCTTTCATCGGAGGCATGGCGAATCCCGATTCTATGCTGGTTGTGACCGGCCTGATTTTCACTCCCGCCTGCATCGCAAACGAATTGTAGTTTGTGTAAAAGGGTTCGGGAACAATAATCTCGTCACCCGGATTCAGACAGATATTCAAGGCCATAAGCAGCGCTTCGGAACCGCCGGTCGTTATCAGAATATCTTCGAGAGAGACGTCTATTCCAAGTTTCCCGTAATATTCCGCCAGTTTTTTGCGATATGAGAGGTTTCCCGCCGAATGGCCATATTCAATTATTGTGTTTTTCATCCTGCGAACAGCGTCCAAAGCTGTTTGCGGAGACGAAATATCCGGCTGTCCTATGTTAAGATGATAAACTTTTACACCTCTTGCCTTGGCCGCATCTGCGTATGGCACAAGCTTTCTGATTGGAGATGCCGGCATTTTGATTCCTTTTTCCGATATATCTGGCATACTAAATTTTTTTACAAATATATGAATTTTTCAAACACTGAGCAGGATTTTCAGAATTAGAGAATTAATTAACAGAATTGCCGGCGTATCTGTTTCCGGTACCCGAAACGGATGCGGATACCGATACAGTACTTGAGCGCTCGCGCTTTTAGCTGCCTGCTATGAAAGGATTCCGAATTCGTCAGAATAACGTCAATTTTACCCACACGATTTGTTATGGAACCAAATAAATAATCTGCAATTCACATTTTTCACTAAATTTGCACGTTTTTAGAAATACGCAAATATGAAAACAAGATTGTTTTTTATTATGATTTTTACTTTTGTTTCAGCATCTGTTTTTGCGGCAAAAGTTGATACTGTGAGAGTTTTCAGCAAGTCCATGAAGAAGGAAATTCCGGTGGTAATCGTTACTCCCGACGATTATTCGAGGCAAAAATTCTATCCTGTAAGCTACCTGTTGCATGGATACAGCGACAGTTACAGGGGATGGATAAACGGCGTTCCGGAAATCAGGACGCTGGCGGATAAATACGGGATGATTTTTGTGAATCCGGATGGAGGATTTAGCAGCTGGTACTTTGACAGTCCCGTAGATGAATCTTCCCGTTACGAAACATTTATTTCAAGAGAACTTGTAACATATATCGACACAAACTATTCGACAAAAGCATCGCCGAAAGGCAGGGCAATTACCGGATTGAGCATGGGCGGACATGGCGCCCTGTATCTTGCTTTCCGTCATCAGGATATTTTCGGAGCGGCAGGAAGCACAAGCGGAGGAGTAGATATCCGTCCGTTTCCCAAAAACTGGGATATCGAAAAACGCCTGGGATCATACTCCGAAAATCCCGAAAACTGGGAGAAAAACACGGTGATCAACATGCTGCATCTGCTTGTACCCAATTCACTGGCTTTGATTATTGATTGCGGAACGAGCGATTTTTTCTACACGGTAAACTGTCTGCTGCACGAAAAATTGCTGGAACGGAATATTTCCCACGATTTCATTTCCCGCCCCGGAAGCCATAACTGGAATTACTGGAGAAATTCAATTAAATACCAGTTGCTGTTTTTTCATAATTATTTTGAAAGACAAATAAATTAAACTAACATAAAGATATGAAAAGAAACATATCCTTTTCATTTCAAAGCCATAGCGTCTGCAAAAACAGTCAAAAAAACCTGTAAAAACTTTCGGGCAGATAGATATTTCCGATATTATTGTCGATTACCGGCCTGAATAGCGGGGCAATTTCATCCGGACTAAATCCTGCAATGCCGCAGCCAATTTCGGTAACAAGGAATTTCAATTCGGGATGCGTCCTGGCAAAATCCATGAATTCATCGGTATACGGTTTGATTTCTTCCACGATCCCGAACATTGTCGGAATAGCATAAGTCTGTCCCTGCAAACCGACGCCTTTTCCCCATACAGCTCCCCACTGCATGGCTAAACTGGCTGCGCCTCCACCGTGAAAACCTGAAAGATTGCTGCCGAATACAAAGATTTCATCCTTTTTCAGGGAATTAATCCATTTTGGAGAAATACGTTTTGCTGTCATAATTTTTTTATATATTTTGCCAGCAAAAGTACTAAAAAACTAAGAACTAAGAACTAAAAACTAAAAATTAAGAGTTATCTTAATAATATATGTATTATGCGCATTTTGATTATCCTTTAAAATCAGAAACGTAGAGTAGATTTTACCTGCACATTTGTCCGGTTCGAAAATTTCATCTAAGTTTGCACTCAAATAATAAAAAATATATATGATGATTATTGACGAGACATTAGACTACAAAGTGAAAGACATTACGCTTGCCGATTGGGGACGCAAGGAAATAGAAATCGCTGAAAAAGAGATGCCGGGACTGATGAGTATCCGTAAAAAATACTCTGCCGGAAAACCTTTGGCCGGAGCGCGCATAACCGGCTCGCTGCACATGACAATACAAACGGCTGTGCTTATAGAGACTCTGGTCGAACTTGGAGCCGAGGTTCGCTGGGCGAGCTGCAATATTTTTTCGACGCAGGACCATGCAGCGGCGGCGATTGCCGAAGCCGGGATACCGGTATTCGCATGGAAAGGCGAAACTCTCGAGGAATACTGGTGGTGTACGGCTATGGCTCTCTCGTTTCGCGGAGGAAAAGGCCCGAACCTGATTGTCGATGACGGCGGAGACGCTACTCTGCTAATTCACAAGGGATATAAAGCCGAAAAAGACGCTTCGGTACTTGAAGTCGCGCCTTCGAGCAGGGAAGAGGGTGTTATTCTTGATTTGCTGAAAGATATACTGGCAAGCGATAGCAGCAAATGGCATCGCACGGTGACCGAATGGAAGGGCGTTTCCGAAGAAACTACGACCGGAGTGCATCGCCTCTATCAGATGAAGGAACAGGGCGAACTGCTGATCCCTGCGATAAACGTAAACGATTCGGTTACAAAGAGCAAGTTCGACAACCTTTACGGTTGCCGCGAATCGCTGGCAGACGGTATCAAGCGCGCTACGGATGTGATGATTGCAGGAAAAGTTGCTGTTGTTTGCGGATACGGGGACGTCGGGAAAGGCTGCGCACGTTCGATGGCTTCGTACGGAGCGCGCGTCATCGTAAGCGAAATCGATCCCATCTGCGCGCTTCAGGCTGCCATGGAAGGATTTGAAGTCAAGACTGTTGAAGACACCCTGCACGAAGGAAACATATACGTTACAACCACGGGAAACAGAGACGTCATTACGCTTGAACACCTGCAAAATATGAAAGACCAGACTATTGTCTGCAATATCGGTCATTTCGACAACGAAATTCAGGTGGAAAGACTTGAAAAAGCCGCTAAAAAGGTCAATATCAAGCCGCAGGTGGATAAATTTATTTTCGAAGACGGACATTCCATTTTCCTTTTGGCAGAAGGACGGCTTGTTAACCTGGGCTGCGCTACCGGACATCCTTCATTTGTAATGAGCAATTCGTTCAGCAACCAGACGCTCGCTCAAATCGAACTCTGGAAAAATGAATTGCCTGTGGACGTTTACCGTTTGCCGAAAAAACTGGATGAAGAAGTTGCCCGTCTGCATCTTGAACAGCTCGGCGTTCACCTGACAAAACTGACGAAAGTTCAGGCTGACTATATCGGCGTAAGTCAGGACGGTCCCTACAAGGCTGACCATTACAGGTATTAAGATACGCAATCATTGAGAAGAACAGTTAAAATTCTCCTCGCACTGAATCTGTTCATATTTTTGTTTTGCAGTCATGCAAAGGCAGATGAGGGGGGGGGGGGATGTTGATTCCGATGCTCTTGAAATACAATATCGAAGACATGTAGAAAAAGGGATTTCGCCTCACTGAAGAAGATTTGTACAGCCTCAATAATTCGAGTTTGAAGGACGCGATAGTAAACATACGCGGCTGTACATACGAAATAGTGTCGGACAGAGGGCTTTTGCTGACCAATCATCATTGCGGACTGAATCGGATTCAGTATCATAGTTCTGTAGATAACGATTATCTGCGAAATACGCTTGTTCAAATTAAATTCGGTTTATGTAATAAATAATCGTTTAATTATCTCCGTCCATGTATTGTTCCGTTTGCAGATTTATTATATTTGGTTTACCTTTGTCCGGTTATTTTTTATGTTTTTACCTGTTAATATACAGGTATATTTATATTTTCCATATTATGAAAAGGATACTGTTGTTTATTTGTTTATTTATATTGAGCGCAAAGATTTATTCCCAGGCGGTAAATCTCGGATTTCGTGGAGGTTTGTCTATTCCCAATATAATTGCCGGAGGCGGAAATCCCCTGAGCGAAGGCTATTCTTCCCGTCTCGCCGGCTCCGGGGGAATATTTACCGAAATAGGATTAAACGGAACATATTCAGTACGTTTCGGAGTGGAATATACCGGTCAGGGAGGCAAACGGAACGGTATTCAGGCAATGTCGTCAAACCAGATGGTTATGGACATCGCGACACGCATGGGAGCCGGTATAACGGAAGATATTGCTGCAGCACTCGGTCAAATGGCGCAACATATACCGCCGGTTTTTTATGCAGATGTTAAAAATCTGGCAAAATTTGATTATGTAATGATTCCGGTATCTTTACAGGCAGGTAAAAATCTCGGTACCAGCCCTTATCGGATTTATGCAAATGCAGGTCCCTTTGTTTCGTTTCTGATGTCCGGCGAACAGGTTTCCGAAGGCTCAAGCAGAATATATTCCGATGCAGGGAGGGTCCGGACATTATGGGAAACAATTCCATCCGAAACGCAATCGCTCATCAGCAATACAGTTCCCGAACTTGCCCGGATTCTTGAATCCGAAACGGAATTCGGCACATCGGTAATCACCGGCGAACTTCGTTCTGTAAACTTTGGCGTCCACGGCAATTTGGGCCTGTCGTACCAGTACAATAAACGCAACCGTTTTTTTGTCGAGTTTGGAGGAAACTATGGCTTTATACGGATACAGAAGAATGAATCAAACGGCTCAAACCGCATAGGTTCGGCAAATATAATGATAGGATACTCCTTTGGCCTGCATCAATAAGCGGGACGCGGCGCTCTGCAAAAGTCCCGCCGGAAATCACGTCGGTAAAATCCCCGTACAGTATCATTTGAGGTATTTTTCGGCAAGTCGTGTTATATATTTGCCTATTATGTCAAATTCCAGATTTACCATGCTTCCCCTGTGCAATTTACAGAAATTCGTATGTTCGTATGTATATGGAATGATTGCGTTGCGGAAACTTCCGTTCTTCGAATCGACAACCGTCAGACTTACGCCATTCACCGATATCGAACCTTTTTCGACGGTTATATTCCCCTTCGACGAATCGTATTCGAAAGTGTAGTACCAGCTTCCGCCGGCCTCTTCGATATCCGTGCAGACGGCGGTCTGATCTACATGTCCCTGAACCAGATGTCCATCAAGCAGACTCTCTATCTTCATGCTTCTTTCGAGATTAACCCAGTCGCCCTCTTCGAGCATCCCGAGATTCGACTTTTCCAGCGTTTCCCTGATTGCGGTAACCGTATATTCGTCTCCCGCTTTACTTACAACAGTAAGACATACGCCGTTATGCGCAACGCTTTGGTCAATTTTCAACTCGCTGGCAAACGAACAGCGGATTGTGATATGCATATTTCCCTGCTCCTTTTCTATTTTGGCAACAATGCCCGGTTCTTCTACTATACCTGAAAACATAATTATCTGTGTTTTTTAATATCTATTTCATAAATGACTGTTTGATTTGAAATCATCGTTTCCGGAATCCCGGAACGCGACTGTACCATATTGTCCAGTCTGATTTTGTTCATTTTATCTTCCCCCATAATGGTATTGTTCATCATCCCGGCAAGGCTTGCCGCACCGTAAACCAGCGCTCTGAGAGGATTTTCCCTGATCAGTTCAAGAATATTCTTTGGCGGAGCGAAATCCAGGTTTAGATACAGCTTCTCATGATGATAGAGGCCCGGATATGTCGAAAAGTCTAAGTTCAGGCTCAGTTTATCCGCTTCAAATTCGGGGACTGTGTACCTGAACTTGTTTTTTGCGCGTTCATATCCCCAGTATCTCGGAGGCATCATAATACAGGACTGTTTAAACCCGCGAATATTCATTGGAATCATCGGAGACGCCGGAGAAATGTTTTTCGGAACGTCTTCTACCGGTGTTTTGATGACATTTTCGGAGATGACAGTGTCTCCCGAAACAAAATTATCCGACAGCGAATCGACAAGTCCCGATTGTCCTGAAAGAAACAGAGGGAGACTTATTGCCAGACATAACATGTTTATCTTACATATATTATAAACTAAAGCGTTCATATAGCAATTATAATTTATCCGTGCAAAATTAATGCAAAATACGGAAACGGATAAAAATATTTGCACGGGGATTAATTTTTACTTACCTTTGCGCCCGATTTCTGAGGTACCATAGCTCAGTTGGTAGAGCAAAGGACTGAAAATCCTTGTGTCCCCGGTTCGATTCCTGGTGGTACCACAAACAAGATCTAAGATTAGTATATTGCAGGCGCAAAGGACTAAACCGGGAACCTACACTTCTCGGTTCACTAAGAAAAACTTTACTGCTTCAAAAAGGGTCAGTTTCCATCATTGCGAATAAACGTTTCGTGCCTAAACTACAAGCGAAATGACGTTTAGGGCATCAGGAGAGTTAAAAACTAAAAGTTGAATAGCGTTAATTAATTGTCCGCAGGACATCAATATCAATAGAAAACCGTTTATTTCCCGTCACAAGCCTT
>JAIRZR010000094.1 GCA_031267155.1 Prevotellaceae bacterium
ACTCATAATATTACTGTTAATTATTTAATTTTCAGCTGCAAAGACAGTAAAATTATTTGATATTTACCCCATTTTTTTACTCTTTTTTTTATTTTGCTTATCCCGAACTCAGGTTATTACGAAAAATATCTGGACTGCTTCAGTTCCCATGCGGGAAGGTATTTCCGGGTTCACTTCTTTCCGTATATGCGCAGTCTGTCTGTTATGGCGCGGTTTCAGTTTTACGAACTGTCCAATCCCGAGGGCGCGCGCAAACACTGTCAAAGCAGGATTTCCTGTATCGAAGAGTACAGAAATTTTTTCGATGAACGCAGGATTGAAATGCCTCACAGTATATCGACGAGTCTCGAAAAGTATCAGCGCAAAGCGGAGACAGACATGATGGAGTACAGTAAGTAATTTTTAAACAATAAACAATGCAGTTATGATAAAAAGTTTTTTAAGATTCATTAAAGCCTCGATGTTATGCAGCATAGCCTGCTTCCTGCACGTCAAGCGCAACCGCGACGGCGAAACAGTCACCGAATAGCAGGCTTCCGGTGCGGCGTTTCCCGCCCGACGCATCTTATCTCTCGCTCCGAGCGGCGTCGTTTGCGCTCGGAGTGAGGAATTCCTCGCTTTTAACATGAACGACGGCGCTCGGAGCGGGAATTTACCTTTTACCGGGAGACAGTTTTTCAAAGTAGCATTTGTCTTTGGGCAAATCATATCAGGCGAGAATTTAATTTCGCACTGTGACTTGATTACTTGCAGCAATAAATTATATTTCAGAGATATAAATCTCCGTTTATCTTTTTTGATTACAGGCAGTAAAAAAAGAGAGGCATCAAGGAGAAAATAAAATAAAATAGGGTTGAAACAAAATATGAGAAGTTTCCCATGGAAGATGCCTCTCTAAATATCATCATAAAAATTCTTTTTAAGAACGACGAACCCAATTTCGCTACAAAAAATTAAGGGCGCAAAGATATATATATTTTTGATAACTCCAAAAAAAATAAAATCACCATGCGAAAAGGTTCAATGGCTTCATCAATGTATTTACCTCTTTTTTAATGTTTTGTAAAATATTTTTGTCCTCCGGATTTATTAAAACTTTATCAATAAAAAGCACAATATTTTCCATATCGGACTCTTTTAAACCTCTCGTTGTGATGGCTGCGGTACCAAATCGCAGGCCGGAAGTCTGGAAAGGAGACCTGCTGTCGAAAGGCACCATATTCTTATTCGTAGTGATATCCGCCTCGACCAAAGCCTTTTCGGCCTGTTTCCCTGTCAAGTCGGGAAACTTCGATCGCAAATCAACAAGCATCAAGTGGTTATCCGTTCCTCCGGAAACAACTTTGTATCCTTTACCAATAAAGGCATTAGCCATTGCGACAGCATTTTTTTTCACCTGCAGCTGATATTCCTTATACTCCGGTTGAAGCGCTTCGAAAAAAGACACTGCTTTGGCGGCAATAACATGTTCCAGAGGTCCGCCCTGTATTCCGGGAAAAACCGCAGAATTAAGTATTTGCGACATCAGTTTCACCTGTCCTTTGGGAGTTTTGAGATTCCAGGGATTCTCGAAATCCTCTCCCATGAGAATAATGCCGCCGCGTGGGCCTCTCAGTGTTTTGTGAGTGGTAGATGTTACGATATGAGCGTATTCAAGAGGATTGTTCAACAGTCCGGCAGCAATAAGACCGGCAGGATGAGCCATATCCACCATAAACAGGGCGCCTGCCTTATCGGCAATATCCCTCATTCTGGCATAATCCCATTCCCTTGAATATGCGGAAGCTCCGCCCACTATCAGCCTGGGTTTATGTTCCATAGCTGCCTGTTCCATAGCATCATAGTCTATCAGCCCGTTTTCATCCACTCCGTACGAAACCGCCTTAAACCACATTCCCGACATATTGACGCCCGAGCCGTGAGTCAAATGTCCTCCGTGCGACAAATCAAGCCCCATAAACGTATCTCCCGGATTCAGACATGCCAGAAAGACTGCCATATTTGCCTGCGCGCCCGAATGAGGCTGGACATTTGCGTATTTTGCGTTAAATAACTGACAGATACGGTCAATTGCAAGCTGTTCCGACTTGTCCACAACTTCGCAGCCGCCATAATACCTCGCTCCCGGATAACCTTCGGCGTATTTGTTTGTCAAAACCGAACCCATAGCTTTAAGAACCTGTTCGCTTACAAAATTTTCCGAAGCAATCAGTTCTATTCCCGAGGTTTGTCTTTCACATTCTTCGTTTATTAATTCAAATATTCTGCTATCTGTTTTCATTTAAAAAAATATATTATTTTTTAGCTATTACTATTGTATTAAACGAATTAGGTTTCAATGCAGGTGAAATATTATATTCGCCGATTTTGATGGACGGTTTGATTTCCGTATCCTTATCATTGTATATTACAAGCACATAACTGTTATCTGTGTTTTTGAAAGTCAGCAAATTGGAAAACTCGCCGGAAGTGGCAAGACGCTGAGCGCCCGGAAGTACGTAATGGCTCAGATGTTTCATGATATAATATTCGTATGTAAACTTGTAGGTCTTATTTTCCTTATTTACTGTGACTAACGAATTTTGTCTCCATCCCCAGCGGCTCATGCCTCCTTCTTCGAGGGATGTGTTCCAGTATTCGTAGGTATTTGTCCCGTTATCAAAATAGTGTTTCATTAAATCCCATGCATGACAGGATGCTTTCCAGGTATTTTGTCCATTGCCGCACTCCTGTTCGGTCTGATAGATTTTGATATTGGGATATTTTTTGTGAATCGCGCCTATAGCCTGTTTGCCGGCCCATTGAAAACCGACTCCCGTAATATATTTGCTGCTTTCAGGATCCTGCAACAAAGTGTCAACCATCGCAGGATTAGGCCGTTCCATAGTGCCGAACATCAGTTCCACTCCAAGTTTCTTCATTGCCGGACCGAGATATTCTCCCACGAATCTGTTCAATCCCGACGACAGCCATGTGCAGCTGGGAAAAGGCTGGCATGAATTAAATTCATTTTGCGGCATAATCATTGCTATTGATATGTTTTCCTTCCGGTAGGCTTCGATGAATTTCGAAAAATACAGCGCATACGCTTTAAAATATGCATCTTCCTGAATAAACATGTTTGTTCCTTCGCGACCATACTGTTCGGGCTTTATGTCGTTCTGATACGACTGATCAAAAAAACTGCTCATGGGACAGCATGCATAATGCTTATTGTATTTCATCCAGGTGGGAGGCGACCATGGCGAAGCCCATAATTTCAGGGCGGGATTATACTTCAGCGCATTCTTAATGAAGGGAATAAGCGTTTCCCTGTCATTGTCGATGCTGAAAGTTTTCATTTCAAAATCGCCGTCGGTTTCATTGTATGAATACCAGTTGCGCGAAAAGTCATTTGCGCCTACTGGCATACGGCAAACGGTAAAGTTCGCTCCCGCGCCGGGTTCGAAAAGCTCTTTCATGATAGCCTCTCTATCGGCTTCGCTTAACAGGCTCAACGACGTCCAGCCCAGCTCGTTGAAACATGTGCCAAAACCCTCGACTGTCTGTTTGGGGTTTAAAACATCCACTTCTATATCATGCGTATCGACATTAATAAATTCGATACCGTCGACATTTTGCGGTTGCCACGAAAATTCGGAGGTCGAAACATGCCATTGAACAGAAGGTTTACTGTTGCAGGAAAAAAGAAACCCGCATAACAAGTACAAAATAAAATTAATATTTTTCATTCCAAGTAACATTTATAATATTATTATTCAAATAAATCAACAAATTAAAACTATTTTTTCCGGCGGTAAAGGTAATGGTTTTTTTTGAAACTGTTTTTTTTATTTTGGATTAATGACAAAATATTATTTTGGATGTGCCATACGACAGTATCTTTGCGATAAAAAATATGGGAGAAAAATCGAATGGATGAGATGCATTGACTACGTCGAATTTTCATGTAACATAGTAAGGTGTTCAAAGGGTGCATTCCAAAATGTTGGAAAAAGATATACATTTGCAAATTAATTTATAAAAGAAAAAGATATATGTACATCGAAGACAAAAGAAAAATTTTTAGATGAGATGAGCAATTTATGAGATAAATTGCATGATATTGAGCAAAGCAGTTCAGATTTTTATGAGTTTGAGAAACGGTTTGAACATGAGATGAATACATTGGAACATCATACCCTTCAAGACATACCTGGCAGTGAGCGCCGCGACCGTCG